>JAKQWJ010000351.1 GCA_029562045.1 Spirochaetota bacterium
CCAGGAAGCGAAAACGGCGATGTAGAAAAGGTGACCCAGAAGGAAGGCCGCGAGGCCGGGGCGGAAGTAACGCCGGGTCTTCTCCGGGTCCGGGATCATCAGAAAGATGTCTCCCAGCCAGCCGAAAGCCAGCGCGGCCAACAGCAGGGGGTTGGGCCCCTCCGCCGCCCGCAGATAGGCGAAGGCCAGGGCCGGCATCAGAAGGGGCTTCACATACCAGCGCCCCGGCATGAACCCCACGGCCTCACTGACCACATGGACCAGCGAGAGGACGATGAAGGGGGCAAAGAGCGTCACGAAGGTCATGGTTCCTCCTCGGCTCTGCAGGGATTTCCCGGTTCCTCCGGAAAAGTATAACCCCTGTCGCCGCCGCTGAAAAGGGCGGGAAAGTCCGTTCGAAGGCGGGAACCGGTTCGAAGGCGGGCAGCGCCGGCCCCAAAACAAAAAGCCCGCCTTGCGGCGGGCCTCTTTAATCTGCCCAGAGGGGGACTGACCGAAGGGAAGCCCCGGATGTCATCCGGTTTTCCCTGGAAAACAATCTTGCCCAGAGGGGGACTTGAACCCCCAAGCCCTTGCGAGCACTAGAACCTGAATCTAGCGTGTCTGCCAATTCCACCATCTGGGCGACACTGGGGGGATTCTATCCAAATAGATTTTCCGCGTCAAGTATCCTTCGGGAAATGAGGCCCTTCCCTCCGCCGGCGGGGCGGCCCGGAGAAAAGGGCCTCCCCGGGGCCGGCGTTTCCCCGGGGCGTCCCGGAGAAACCCCGTCCCCGGCCCCCCTCAATCCTTTTTGCTGCGGATCAGCTCGACCACTTTGTACACGAGCTTGTCGATCTGGGGCTTGAAGATATACCCTATGACGATGCCCACCAGAATCCAGAAGATCATTTTTCCTCCTCCCTGACAATTTCAATCATGACGCTTCCCATCCGGGGAGGCTCTTCCCGGGGCGGGACTTCCACTTTGAGCACTCCGCTCTTGAAGACCGCCTTCACCTTTTCCCGGTCGAACTTGTCGTCCGGGACGTAGTACTTCTGGTCCGCCACGTCCTTGAACCGCAGTCTCCGCTTGAAATACCGGATGTTCTCCTCGTGGAGCATGTGATCCGCCACCCGGGCGGAGAAGACCATGTAGTCGCCCCTGAAGGAGAGTTCGATCTGTTTTTCGTCGAAGCCCGCCAGGGCGAACTCGAAGACCAGGGTCTTGTCCGGCTTCATGTACACGTTCAGAGGCGGGTAGGTGTAGGCCGGGTAGTAGTCGGTGGTCTCGTCCCACTTGGCCCGGATCTTTTCCCCCAGCTTGTCCAGGTTGAAGTTCTCCTGGAGCCCCCGCCCCACCTTTTCGGCGGATTCGAAGATCTCGTCCATCAGCCGGCCGAGATCGATGACGATTTTGTCCTGCATGTCGCGCACCTCGTTTCGAGCGTGTCCGGGAACCCCCTCTCCGGGCGATTCCCCCTCCCGTCAACGACGGAGGACCCGAAAGGCATCCACCATGAAATATACTCCCTGCCCCGGGGGGAAGCAACCGAATTTTTTCCGTGCCCTTCGCTATGCTCCCGGGAGGACGCGGGGGGCGCCGGCGTGCCGGGGGGCCGCCCACCGTCCCCGGCGCATTGCGGAAGCCCGCGAGGCTTGGTATGCTGTCCCGTCATGCGGATACTGTTCATCGGCGACATCGTCGGAAAGGCCGGCGTCTTCTGCGTAAAATCCCTTCTTCCGGCCATCCGAAAGGAGAAGGAAATCGACTTCGTCGTCGCCAACGCCGATGGGGCCACCGGCGGATTCGGACTGGGAAAGAACCACTCCATCTACCTCCGGAAGCTGGGAATCGATGTCCTCACCGGGGGAGAATGCATATATTATAAACGGGACATGGTGGGGCACATCGCCGCGGCTCCCTACATCCTGCGGCCCGCCAACTACCCTCCGGGAAACCCCGGTCGGGGCTGGCGGGTGTATGAGGCGTCCGGGCGCAAGGTGGCGGTGATCGTCCTCTTGGGGCAGTCGGGGTTCAGCCGGGTTCATCTGAGCAACCCCTACTCCTTTCTGCCGGAGATCGTCTCCCGGATCGCTCCGGAGACGAAGACCGTCATTCTGGACTTCCATGCCGCCGCCACGGCGGAGAAGTACACCATGTTCCAGGTGGCGGACGGTCTTGTGTCCGGGGTCTTCGGGACCCACGGCAAGGTCCTGTCGGCGGACGCCCGGGTCATGCCCCGGGGCACGGGAGTCATCTGCCACGCCGGACGGACCGGAAGTCTGGCGGGTGTGGGCGGTCTGGACAGGACCATCGAGATCCGCAAGTTTCTCACCCAGATCCCGGAGCGGTCCAGGGATTCCTGGGAGAATCTGGAACTCCAGGGCGCGGTCCTGGAGGTGGACGACAACGGGAAGGCGGTTTCCATCGAGGGTTTCCGCCGTCCATGCACGGAGGCGCCGAATGACCGAGATCGGCAAAGTGGCGAAGATTGACGGCGACAGGGTGACGATCCACTGCCGGCCGTCCGCGGCCTGTCACTCCTGCGCCGGAGGACTCTGCGGCGCGAAGGATCGGGAAATCATCGCCCGCAATCACAGACGGATCACGCTGAGACCCGGAGACAGCGTGGAGATATTCATTTCCACAGGCCAGGCGCTGGCGGCGGGGCTTCGGGTTTTCATCCTCCCCGTGGGCCTTTTCGCGGCGTTCTTTGCCGGAGCCCCCCGGGTTCTCGGGGTCGCCGGGGAAGGCCCCCGGGTTCTGGCGGGCCTGACGGGTCTGGCTCTGGGTTTTCTTTTCGTCTTTCTCACGTCCCGGGGGAGCGGGAGGCTCCCCGAGGTGGTCCGGGTGGTCCCGGAGGAGGAGCTGAAGGCCCTGGCAGCCGCGGAGGCGGAGAGGGCGGGCGTCCCCGTTTCCTGAAGGCCCGGGCTTAAAAGTCCGGGCTTATAAGCCCGGGTCTTTCACGAGGCGGACAATGGTTTCCGCCATCTTCCCCAGGGACACCTGTCGCCGGATGAAGCCGTATTCGAAGGCGGCCTTGGGCATTCCGTAGACGATGCTGCTCGCCTCGTCCTGCCCCAGGGTCATCCCCCCCTCCCGATAGATGTCGCCGATCCGCCGGGCCCCGTCCCGGCCCATCCCGGTCATGATCACCCCCAGGACGCCGTTCCGGTAATGCCGGGCTGCGGACTCGAAGAGAACGTCCGCCGACGGCCGGTGGCCGTTGACCGCCGGCGTATCCAGGAGGCGCACCAGCCCCGACAGGGGCTTTTTTTCCACCACCATGTGCCGGTCTCCGGGAGCGACGAGAATCCGGCCCTCCCGCAGGAGGTCACCGTCCTCCGCCTCCTTCACCTCCAGGGGGCAGATCCGGCCCAGGCTCCGGGCGAACTCCGCGGTGAAGCCCGGAGGCATGTGCTGCACCACCACGATGGGGGCGGGGAACCCGGAATCCAGACGGGAAAAAACCTCCCGCAGCGCGTTGGGGCCGCCGGTGGAAATTCCCAGGGCCACCAGCTCGAACCGCCCCGGCGGACGATAGGAAACGCTTTTCTTCTCCCCCGGCTCCGGCGCCGCTCCACGGGGCGGGCCGGGCTGCGCCGGCGGGACCCTCTCCTTCCGCCGGTTTCTCCGATACTGCCCGCCGTAGGCATGGATCATCTCCCGCAGGGAGTCCGCCACGTCCCGGATATCCGGAGACGCGGAACCGGAGGGCTTCATGATGAAATCCGAGGCGCCCAGACTCAGGGCCTCCATGGTGATTTCCGCTCCTTTGGATGCCAGGGAGGAGAGGATGACCACCGGGGCCTGCAGGCCCAGGCGCCGCCTTTCCTTCAAAAAGTCGATGCCGTTCATCTCCGGCATCTCCAGGTCCAGGATCACGATGTCCGGGTCCAGGCGGGGAATTTTTTCCAGGGCGAAGGCTCCGTTCATCGCCTTGCCCGCCACCGTCAGGGCAGGGTCGGCCTCCACGATGCGGCCTATCAGGTTCCGCATCAGGGCGGAATCGTCGACGATCAGAACCGAAATCGGACCGTTTTCCACCGCCTCCCCCTTCACGCGAACTTTCTGTAGATGCAGGCCCAATCGGTTTTGACGAACTCGAATCTGGTCTTCATCCCGAACAGGGACTCGGAATGACCGATGAAAAGATAGGAATGCCCGTTCATGGAGTCCCAGAATTTTTCCACCACCGCCTTCTGCGCGGGCTCGTCGAAGTAGATGAGCACGTTCCGGCAGAAAACGATGTCCAGCCCCCGGAGGCCGCTGTCGTTCTTCAGATTGTGGTAGTCGAACCGGACCAGGTTTCTTATCTCTTCCCGGACCTGATAACCGCCGGATTTTTTATCGAAGTATCGGGACAGATAGGAATCGGGCACACCGCCGATCCGGGGCTCGGGGTAGAAGCCTTCCTTGCCGATCATCAGGGATTTCAGGCTGATGTCGGAGGCGATGATCCTGATGGTGTAATCCCCCGGCAGATTCTCCCGGAGGGACATGGCCAGTGAAAAAGGCTCCTCCCCGGTGGAGCACCCGGCGCTCCAGAGGCGCAGTTCTTTCTCCCCTTTTCCCGCCTTGTGCCGCAAAAGGTCCGGGACGACATATTTTTCCAGCGTGTCGAAGTGGGCGGCATTGCGGAAAAACCGGGTCAGGTTCGTCGTCACCGCATCCAGGAGGACCTTCAGCTCCTCCCCGCTGCGGGTGATCAGTCCGTAATACTCCGAAACATCGCCGAGTTTGGCCGCCCTCAGCCGCTCCCTGAGCCGGCTTTCCAGAATGGTCCTGTTGGTGCTGGAAAAGTGGATCCCGCTTTCCCGATATATGAGATTTCTGAATTTTTCGAAATTTTCGTCGCTCAGGAAGTCAGACATTCCGCGGGAAGTGTAGGTTTTTCCCCCTGAGCTGTCAATATCGGCATGAAAAACAACCCGAGACCGCCGGCAAATTATCGCCGGATAATCCGGAAAAAACAGGACTCCGTGGTACAATGTATTAGCGAATGAAACGAATGGTGGAAGTGTTCGTCGCGGGAATTTCCCTGGATAAGAACGATGAAAACCCCCAGGTCCTCCTGCAGAACGAGGACGGGACCCTGGCCCTCAGCTTCGGCACTGGCGCCTTCGAGGCGGGAGCCATCATCGTCGAAATGGAGAAGGTCCGGACCCCCGCCCCCTTCACCCATGACAGTTTCGCCGGTTTTCTCACCCGACACGGCTTCAAGCTGGACCATCTTTTTCTCCATTCCTTCGTTCTGGATACCTGCTCCGCCGAAATGGTCTACCGCAAGGGCCTGCGCAGGTTCACCTCGGGCATCAAACCCGGCGACGGCATCGCTCTTGCCCTCCGCCTGGGAGCCCCCCTCTATGTCCCCGCGTCGGAGAGGGCCCTGGGCATCGCCCCATGGGCGGGGCTCGCCGCGCCGGAGGAGCGGAGCGTTCTGCTGGTGGGCCAGGCACGGCTGCACTCCCATTTCCTTCATTGACAAGAGTCCGGGCCTTTCGAATAATGTTTTCATGACGAATCGGTTCTCCCTTTTCTCCCCCCGACGAGAGTCGGCGGCGTGCCGGTGAGGCGCTTTTTCATCCTCCTCTGGGCGCCCGCCCTCCTCTGGGCCGCCGGCTGCAGTCTCGACTATCGGGACCCTGCGGCGGGTGAGACAGGAGAGGGGGTTCCCACCATCCTGATGGAAAAGGTCACCCACAGTCTGGTGGAGCGGGGAGTCCTCGTCATGCGGGTGGAGGCGGAAAGAACCGAAAGCCACGATGAGGCGAAGAAGATCCTCCTCTTCGGGGTCCGCTTCCAGGAGTACGATTCCCGGGGGGAGCCGGTTTCCCGGGGTCGGGCGGATCGGGTGGAATACTTCACCGACACGAAAAACGCCGTCATTTCCGGCAATGTCGAGGTGGTTTCCCACCGGGAGAAGGGCGGCATAAGGACGGATCACCTGTCCTGGGACAACGAGAAGCGTGTTTTGAAGGGCCTCGAACACGGACGGACCGAGACCTTCGACGAGGAGGGCTCGCGCTTCTCCGGACAGGGTTTCGAGGCGGACCTGAAGAGGCTGGTCGTGACCTTTGCCGAAGCAGTGGAGGGGGATTATGCGGTTCCCGACGAGTAAGGCCCTCTTTTTTCTCGCCGTCTTCCTTCTTTCGGCCTCCCGGGAGGCGCGGAGCGAGGTGTTCCGGTTCTCCGGCGACAGGATGTCCACCAGTCTGGCCAAGGGCCGGGAGCGCACCCTTCTCCGGGGAGGCGCCCGGATCCAGTCCGACGACACCTTCATCTCCGCGGATGAAATCGAAATTCACGGAAAGGATTTCCAGTTCGCCGTCTGCCGGGGCGGGGTCATCGCCCGGGATCTGAAAAAGGACATCCTCATACAATGCGATACACTGACCTACGACCGGTTCGCCAAGGTCCTCCACGCCGAGGGCCGGGCCTCCATGGAAGACAGGAAGAACGAAATCATCGTCCGGGGGCACCGGCTGGAACACCGGGACAGGGAGGACATCACTCTGGCCCAGATCGGCGTGCGGATCGTCAAAAAGGACTTCGCCGCCCGGGCGGAGTTCGCCCGGTACCAGCGGGAAACCGACATCGTCGAACTCTCGGGGCTGCCGGTGGCCTTCTGGAAGAAGGACGAATACCGGGCCACCCGGATCGTCATGAACCTGGCAACCGAGGAGATATCCCTTATGGGGGACGTGACGGGCTCCATCGTTTCCCGGTCCGGGGAGGGGGAAAAGAACAGCAAGGGAGGAGGGGAGGAACATGACTGATCCCGTATCCGGGCGGAACGATCCGTCCGGGCCGGAGGATCGGGAGAGCCCCGAAGGCCGCTCCGGTCCGATCCTTCGGGTGGAGGGGCTGAGCAAGGTCTTCGGCCGCAAGGAGGTGGTGAAGGGCGTCTCCTTCTCCATGCGGGCGGGCGAGGTCGTGGGGTTCCTGGGGCTGAACGGGGCGGGAAAGACCACCACCTTCTACATGATCGTCGGCTTCATCAAACCCACCCGGGGAGAAATCTTCCTGGGGGACCGGAACATGACCCGCCTGCCCATGTACCGCCGCGCCCGGGCGGGTATCTCCTACCTCCCCCAGGAGACCTCGGTGTTCACCAAGCTCAGCGTGGAGAACAATATCGCCGCGATCCTGGAAACCCGGAGCGACCTGACGGAGGATCAGAAGAAGGAGAGGCTGGAGACCCTGCTGGACGAGTTCGGCCTCCAGGACAAACGCCGGCAGCCCGCGGTGACCCTGTCCGGGGGCGAGCGGCGGCGGACGGAGATCGCCCGGTCGCTGGCGACGGAACCCAAATTCCTGCTTCTGGACGAACCCTTCGCGGGGATAGACCTGAAAACCGTGGCGGAGCTCAAGAAAATCATCCTCGGGCTGGCCCGGCGGGGGGTGGGCGTCCTGGTCACGGACCACAACATCTACGACACCTTCGAGATCACCCGGAGGGCCTACATCATGGACAAGGGCGACATCGCCTTTCAGGGTACACCCCGGGAACTCAGCGAAAGTCCCGAGGTGCGCCGGATATTCCTGGGGGAAGATTTCCGGATGCTCAGCTGAAAAACATTGACAAAAGAGGGTCCCATCTCCAATATTTAAAACAGAGGCTTCATCGAGGGAGGGAGAGTCGGTAGTGCAGAGCCAGAAGCCCTTTCTGGTGCAGGAACAGAAACTCCGCATGAATCCGCAGCTGCTCCAGAGCATCCAGATAATGGCTCTGTCGTTGCAGGACCTTCAGACCCGGATTCAGGAAGAGATCGAAAAAAACCCCGCGCTGGAAGTGATCGAAGAGCCCCAGATCTTCTCCATAGACGAGGCGGCGAAGAGGACTCCGGAAGAGTACGATTACTTCGACGACTCCTCGGACCCCGGTTTCACCCGATCCGGCTACGACGACGAGGCGGGGGAGGCGAAACGCCGGTTCCTGGAAGGGGCCCTCTCCCGGCCGGAATCCCTCCAGGACCACCTTTTATGGCAGATCCGCCTCCAGCCCATCTCCCAGGAGCTTCTGTCCCTCTGCGAGCTTCTTATCCGCAACCTGGACGAGAACGGTTTCCATCGGGAAAGCCCGGAGATACTGGTCCCGGACGAGAAAAAGCCCCTTCTGCCGGAGGCCCTGGAGCTTATCCAGAGCCTGGACCCCCTGGGGGTGGGCACGGCGGATTACAAGGAATCCCTGATGGTCCAGACCTTCGCCCGGCCCGACGCTCCGGAGTATACGGCCATGATTCTTCAGGACCATCTGGAACTTCTGGAGCGCAACAAGCTGAAAGACATCGCCCGGATTCTCGGCGTGGGCGAGGAGGCGGTGGAGGAGAGCCTGAAGTTCATCCGCACCCTCACCCCCTTTCCCGGCAGGGCCTACTCCCGGGAGACGCCCCGGTACGTCATCCCGGACCTGATGGTGAAGCTGAAGGACGGCCAGTTCGTCATCGTCCTGAACGACGAGGAAATCCCCGTGCTGGGGGTCAATCCCTTTTTTGCGGATATCCAGGAGGACCCGGAGGCCGCCGGGACGAAGAACCTGAAGCGCTTCGTCAACACCAACATCAAGGAAGCCCGCTGGTTCATCAACAGCATCCATCAGCGCAACCAGACCCTGCTGAAGGTCGCCAAGGCCATCGTCGAGTTCCAGAGGGATTTTTTCATTCGGGGTCCCAAATACATCAAGCCTCTGACGCTGAAGGACATCGCCGCGGAAGTGGGCGTTCACGAAGCCACGGTGTCCCGGACCACCACCTCCAAGTATGTGGAGACGGAATGGGGTATATTCGAACTGAAGTATTTCTTTTCCAACTCCATCTCCGGGACCGGTTCCGGCGGGTCCCGGTTTTCCAAGGAGGGGGTCAAGCAGATCATCA
>JAKQWJ010000352.1 GCA_029562045.1 Spirochaetota bacterium
CATCAGGATCATCCGGGACGGGAAGGTGGACGGCTACCTCTTCGCCCCCCTGAACAAGGAGGCCATGCACAAGGGAGGTTCACCCTACGGGAGCGAACTGGAACTGTTCAAGGATCATTTTCCCGGCCATCGGGGCCTGGAGGAGATCAACATCCTGGACGAGTCCTGGACCATGCGGGTGACCTCCCACATCGCCATCAGGGATGTGGCGGCGAACATCACCACCCCGGCGGTCCTTGACGCCATCCGTTTCGTCCATGGGGCGATGCGGAATTACGGGCTGAAAGCGCCCCGGCTGGCGGTATCGGCCCTGAACCCCCATGGCGGAGAGCATGGACTCTTCGGCGACGAGGAGGGACGGGCCATCGAGCCCGCCATCAGGGCCGCCCGTAACGAAGGCATCGGCGCGGAGGGGCCTTTCCCGTCGGACACGATTTTTCTGAAGCTCCGGGACGGTCTCTACGATGCGGTCATCGGCATGTATCACGACCAGTGCCAGATCGCCACCAAACTCATGGGCTTCCACCGGGGCGTGACCTACCACGCCGGGTTCCCCGCGCCCATCACCACCCCCGCCCATGGCACCGCCTTCGACATCGCGGGGAAGGGAAAAGCGGATCCGGGAGCCACCCGGCACGCCTTCGCCATCGCCTGCCGGATTGCCCAGAGGGCGGTCGAGGAGGGACGAAACCCCAACGCTTGATATTTGCCGGTGTATGGCTATATACTGGAGGTGTATCTTCGGATCCAGGAGGAATTACGTGAAGAAAGCCGCAATTCTTATCATTGCATTCACCGCAATCTGTGTTTTCGGCGCTTTCGCCGTGGAATCCGACTATTACGCCAGGACCATCCGGATCGAAAAAGTCTATCCCCACAAACTGGGGTACAAGCTGCTGTACGCCACGGGTAAATTGACATTCGCCACCACCTATCTGCCGCAGAAATGGTTCAGCCAGGCCTCGGCCCCGAAGGGGGAAATGGCCAGGGGTCAGACCGTCTGGGGCAACGATCCGTCCTACCCGTACATGATCGTGTTCTGGAAAAACGGCAAGTTCTCCCACGTGAGGCTCTTTCTGCGGAGCAACCTCCACGACCTCTCCTACGGGGTCATCGATCCCCGGGAGGACCCGACCGAAAGTTTCAATGTCGACGACATTTCCCTGGAGTTCTGACCAGGTGCTGAACCTGGGGAGATTACAGGAAGCCATCCTTCGGGAGAAATCGGGAGGATGGCTTTTTTCTACCCTGCGGGGACGGGACAGCCTGTCCCTGTCCATTCTCCATCTGAACCGGTCGGGGCAAAACACCCGGCCCTGGTATTACCTGGTTTTCCCCCGGGGGGAACCCCTGAAGATCGTCCACGCCATCGAATCGGAGATCCTGAAAAGCCTCCCCGGAGAGACGGAGGTTTACGCCTCCCGGGAAGAACTGTCGGCTTTGCTCCGGGAAAGGGTCCTTCCCCGGCTGGGGGGGCTTCCTCTGGCCTGTCAGTATTCCGCGGACCTTCCGATCATCTCCTTTCTCGACCATGGGACCCTGCTGGTCCTGGAGGCCGCGGGGATCACAACGGTTTCGTCCGCATCCCTGCTGCAGCGGATCCGGGGCATCCTGGGAGAGGAGGAGATTCTGTCCCACAGCGCCGCGGCCCGGAGTCTATACGAAATCGTCCCCGCAGCCTGGGGTTTCGTCCGGAGTTCCATGGCGGCGGGAGACGGGCTTCGGGAAGGAGATGTCCGGGACTTCATCCTCCGGGAGTTCGCCGCCCGGGGACTGGAAACAGACCACCCGCCCATCGTCGCCTCGGGGCCCAACTCGGGAGATCCCCACTACTCCGCCGCGGGGAGGGGGGACCCGGTCCTCCCCGATGCGGTTCTGCAGCTGGATCTCTGGGCCCGGGAAAAGGCGCCGGAATCGATCTACGCGGATATTTCCTGGGTGGGTTTCACGGGAAAGAACCCTCCGGATCGGCTGTTGGGCGATTTTGCGACCCTCGTCTCGGCGCGGGACGGGGTTCTGGACTTCATCGCCCGCCGTCTCCGGGAGGGGAAGATCCCCAGCGGCGCCGAGACGGACCTCTGGGCCCGGAACTTTCTTGCCCAGGCCGGACACGGGCCCGCCCTTCGCCACCGGACGGGGCACGGCATCGATCGGGAAGTCCACGGCTCCGGGGTCAACCTGGACTCGGTGGAGTTTCCCGACCGCCGTCTCCTTCTGGAGGGCTCTCTTTTCTCGGTGGAGCCGGGGATATATTTCTCCGATTACGGGCTCAGAACCGAGGTGGATGTGCTGATCCGGGAGAACCGGCCCCTTGTCACCGGGGGGGAGCCTCAGCGCGGAATACTGACATTCTGACTCCCTATAAGGAAACCGACATGGGATATCTCGACGTGCCTCCCGAACTCATTGCCTTCCTGGACAGATACGATGCCTTTTTTCTTATGGGTCACATTGACCCGGACGGAGACTGCATCGGAGCCCAGATGGTCATGGCGTCCTTCCTGCGCCGCCGGGGGAAGACGGCCCACCTTTTCTCCCCCGGGCCCTTCAACCGGAAAGAGATCCGGGCCTACGGCGGGTATTTCCTGGACCGGGTCCCCGCCGAACTGCAGCGGCTGCGGGCGGGAGTCTTCGTCCTGGACTGCGCCACCCGGGACCGGATCGGCGGCCTGGCCCAGGACCTGGCGGGCAGGGAAACTGCCGTGGTGGACCATCATTCCGCGGGAGACCAGGACTTCGGAGATATCCGCTACATCGAACCCAGGGCGCCCAGCGTGACCCTGCTGGTGCAGAAAATTATGGAAGCCGCCGGCGACACTCCCACACCGGAGGAAGCGCGGAAACTTTTCGTCGGTTTCGCCACGGATACCGGGTTTTTCCGCCATCTGGAAACCGAGGCCGGGGAAGCGCTGCGGATGGTGGCCCGGCTGGCGGATCGGGGCATCACTCCCCGGAGTGTCTATCGGGAAACCTACGGCAGCCACTCTCTGGAGTCCCGGTTTTTCATCGCCGACGCGCTGAGGACCACCGAGACCTTCCACGACGGGAAACTTCTCCTGGTTCACGAACTCCGGGACCACTCCCGGAGTTTCCAGGGGGAAAACCGGCAGACCGATCAGGTCTACCAGCTTCTCCTGTCCGTGGAAGGCTGCCAGGCTCTGGCCTTCATTCGGGAAGAACCGGACGACACCACCTCGGTGAGCCTCCGGTCGGTGGATTCGGTGGATGTGGGAAAAATCGCCCGGGATTTCGGCGGCGGGGGCCACCGGAACGCGGCGGGCTTTTCCACCCGGGAGTCTTACCTCGAAACCCGCCCCCGGATCATCGAAGCCTTCGGCTCCCTTTTCGACCCGGCGGACGGAAACCCGGTGTCCCGATGACCGGCGCGCTCTGCGTCGGTCATGCATGCTACGACGTCCTCTTTTCCATGGACGGTTTTCCCGTGGAGAACGCCAAATACGCCGTCGCCGAAACCCGGGAATCCTCCGGAGGGCCCGCCTGCAACGCCGCGAGCCTTCTGGGATTATGGGGTCTGCGCTGCGTTTTTGCCGGCCTGGTCGGCCGGGATCACTACGGAGAAAGGGTGGCCGCGGAACTTGCCGCCGCGGGGGTGGACACCGCCATGCTGGAACTCCGGGACGGCCACCCCACCCCCCTGTCCTTCATCATCGTCAACCGGTCCGGCGGCTCCCGGACCATCATCAACCGGAAATCGCCGGAGACTCTTCCCTGGATCCCTCCCGAGGCTTTTCGGGACGCCTGGACGGGCGAGTCTCCGGGAATCCTCCTGTTCGACGGTCACGAACCGGAGGCCTCCCTGGCGGCCCTGGAGACTTTTCCCGACGCGCTGTCCGTATTGGATGCGGGTTCCCTCCGCCGGGGAACGGAGATCCTGAGCCGCCGGGTGGATTACTGCATCGCCTCCGAAAGATTCGCCCGGGATCTGTTGGGGGGACGGACCGCAGCTTCCGGGACAGCGGAGGCCGCGCTGGAAGAAATGGGCCGCCGGGGAGCCCGGTTTGCGGCCATCACTCTGGGGGAGAGGGGCTGCATCTATCGGAATTTCCTTTCCGGCGCCTGCCCCGGCAGAATTCCCGCCCTCCCCGTCAGAGCGGTGGACACCACCGCCGCGGGAGACATTTTTCATGGAGCCTTCGTCTTCGCCCTGATGGAGAGCCTGGACTTCGTCCGGGGGCTTGTCTTCGCGTCCGCCGCGGCGGGCCTCTCCGTCGAAAAACCCGGCGGCCGGGAGTCCATTCCCGGACTGGCCGAGACCCGCCTGGCCGCCAGGCGGCTGGAAGCTCTCCTGGAGGATTCCTGAGTATGGTCCCCGTCCGGGGGCTGTAAGCCCTTCCTGAGGGGGTTGCAAGCCCGGCCCGGGGGCTATAAACGCGGCTCGTGGGCTGCAAGTCCGGCTCGGGGGCTGCAGGCCTGGCTCGGGGGCTGTTAACAACCCGACTCGGGGGCTGTAAGCCCTGCCCGGGGGGTGTAACCCCGGCCCGGGGGCTGTTAACCCGGCCCGGAGGTTGCAAGCCCGGCCGGCAGTTGTCATCCCGGCCGCCATGCCGGAAGCCCCGCTGGAGGAATCCAGGAGTCCGGCAAAAAGGCCGGTGAGGGCGCCTTTTCTCATTTCGGGCAGACTCCGCCCTGTGGGCCCCTCCCCACCGTAAAAGCATAGAGGGTGATGCAGCCCGATACCGCCGCGTTCAGGGATTCGGTCCCCCCGGGCATCGGAACCGCCACCCCTTCGCCGCACAGGGCCGAAACCTCCCGGGAGATTCCGCCCCCTTCGTTCCCGACGACCAGGACGAAATCGTCGGGAGCCGGAAAATCGGGAAGAGCCGCCCCCCCACCTCCGCGGCGAAGACCCGCCGGCCTTCAAGAAAACTCAGGTCACCATCGGTCCGGATGGGAATCCGGAACACCGCACCCGCGGCGGCCCGGGCCGCCTTGGGGCCAAAGGGATCGGCGGAGCCGCTCCGGCAGACCACCCCCGCCAGGCGGAAGGCGGCGGCGGCTCGAAGGAGGGTTCCCAGGTTCCCCGGATCCTGAAGCCCGTCCAGAAAAAGATAACGACCTCCCGGAGCAAAGACGCCGGGATCGGGAATGACGCAGACCGCAAGGGCCCCCTGGGGATTCCCGGTGTCGGCCAGGGAATCGAAGACCCGGGGCGCCAGGGATACCGCCTCAGCGCCGTCCCATCCCCGGGTGGGAGCGGCGGCCCCTTCCCGAAGCAGGAGGGTTTTAACCCCCACCGCGGAGTCGAAGACCCGATATCCCTCCACGACAAACTCCCCGTGCCGATGCCGGTACCCGCCGTCCCGAAGAAGCCGGCTCACATGCTTAATCAGAGGGTTCTGCGGCGAGTCTATCTTTTTCACCCTTCCACAATAAATCATAAGCTCCCCCCGGGCAACACGAGGATGGAAAAACCTTGACCTCTTTTCAATATCCTCCTAGAATAGCGAAAAGGAGGAGTCATGAAGAAAATTGGCATATTCGGAATGGGTGGAATCGGCGGCTATGTGGGCGCTCATTTGGCCCAGGCCCGGGACAAGCGTCCGGCAGGAGCTATCCAGCTGTCTTTCATCGCCCGGGGGAACCATCTGGACACCATACGGTCCAAAGGCCTGTCCTTTCAGTCGCCCGACGGGAAAAAGATCACCGTGCGACCCGACGCGGCGGTCGGTTCCGCCGCGGAACTGCCGGTGCAGGACCTTATCGTGCTGAGCGTCAAAGGCTATGGCCTCGCCGAGGCCTGCGAAGCCATCAGGCCCATCGTCGGGGATAAAACGGCGGTGATGCCCTTGCTGAACGGCATCGATATTCTGGAAAGATGCCGCCGGATTCTGAAAAACGGCATCATTCTCCCCTCCTGCATCTACATCGCATCCAGTATAAAAGAACCGGGTCTTGTTGTTCACGGCGGAGGCAAGGGAGATATCACCTCCGGGCCCGAACCCGGCAAGGAAGGTTTCGACCCCGGAGCTCTTCGAAGCATCATGGCCGACGCGGGAATACCCTTCGAATGGCAAGAAAACCCTTTTCCCGCATTATGGAACAAATACCTCTTCATCGCCTCCTTTGCCCTGGTCACCGGAAGGAGCGGAAAAACCATCGGCGGTGTCGTGGCGGATCCCTTACTCTCCGGCCAGGTGAAGGGCATTCTGCGGGAAATCGCCGCTCTGGCCCAGGCCAAGGGAGTGGAACTTCCCGCCGCCATCGTCGATACCTCCTTCGACAAGGGCAAGGCATTCCCCTTCGAAACGAAGACATCCTTCCAGAGGGATGTGGAGACTCCGGGGAAACCCAACGAGGGAGACCTCTTCGGGGGGACCATCATCCGCATGGGAAAAGAACTGGGGGTTCCCACTCCGGTTACCGAAGAGGTGTTCCGGGCCTTGCAGAGCTGAGAAATCCTGCCGGCCGGTGGGCCTGAAAACCAGGCCCATCGTGAAACCGGCCCATACCTACTGGAACAAGGAGACTCCATGAAAGAACCTGTCAGAAAACTCGCTCTTCTCGCGAAAAGCCGGGGTCAGGAAGGCCCCCCGGGAATAACCAGAACCACCTTGTCCTACGACAAGGACATCATGGTCTGTCACTTCACGATGAACAAAGGGGCGGCCATACCCTTGCATGACCATCAGGCGGCCCAGAGTGGTTATATCATCTCCGGCAGGGTCAAGTTTTTCAGGGAAGACGGCAGCCACTTCATCGCCGAAACAGGAACGGGATACACTTTTTCCGCCTGGGAAAAGCACGGGGCCGATGTCCTGGAAGACTCGGAGGTCATCGAAGCCTTCTCTCCCATGCGGCCGGAATACGGGGTTTGAGCCGCCGAAGGAGAAAGGCCGCAGTATTGACGCCCTAGGGCCCATCCCGATATACTGGCCGCGCCTTCGGGTCGTATAGCCGGGATGTAGCCTAGTGGCCAAGGCGTCTGCTTTGGGAGCAGAAGATCGCCGGTTCAAGTCCGGCCATCCCGACGGATGCGTCCATAGCTCAACTGGATAGAGCAGCTGCCTTCTAAGCAGCAGGCCGGGGGTTCGAGTCCCTCTGGACGCGGAAAAAGCTGCACGTTTCCGTTATCGCCGCATATCATCGACCACAGACGAGGGACTCGAACCTCGGCGGGCGGGTTTGCCCGGAAAACCCGCAGGTCCGCGCCGAAAGCGCAGCGGAAGGCGCGGATTCGAGTCCCTCTGGACGCGATCAAGGGGATATAATTCGAAAACCCTTTTTGCCTTTTTTGAAGCGAGGGACTCGAACCTCGGCGGGCGGGTTTGCCTGGAAAACCCGCAGGTCCGCGCCGAAAGCGCAGCGGAAGGCGCGGATTCGAGTCCCTCTGGACGCGGAAAAAGCTGCACGTTTCCGTTATCGCCGCATATCATCGACCACAGACGAGGGACTCGAACCTCGGCGGGCGGGTTTGCCCGCGCAGCAGGGCCAAACCCTGAAAACAGCTTTGGCGATTAAGATTTGAGTCCTGAGATGCCGAGAATTACTAAGGGATTGTCACAACAATGCACCGGCCCGATTACCATCCGGCCTGGTTCGGCAAGCACATAAAGGAGAGGCGTACCATGGACGAAAAAGGCAGCGATAGAGATTATATCTCCAAGGAAAAACACGAACTCGATTATGTCCTGCGCAAATGGGAGAAGAGGACCACTCAGGCAAACCGGGACCTCCTCAGCTCCGCCCTGGACCAATTTGCCGGCGATCCGGCGAACGAACCTTTTACCCGGGACATATTCTATTCCTTCGCGGAAAAAACCGGACTCATCCCCAAACTGGAAGGGAGCGGCTCCGGCGGAGGCATTCCTGGTTTTGGGGAAGAAAACGAGCCAAAAAGAAAAAAATGGTGGCTCTGGGCGCTTCTGGCCCTTCTGGTCGTCGTGGTGGTTCTGTTTTTCCTCCGGGGCTGCTTCGGCTGCGCCCCTGAGGCTGAAAAGGCCCCGGTGGCGGTGCCGGCTCCCGTTCAAACGGCGCCTCCCCAGCCCACCCCTCCGCCCGTTCCGACACCGCCGCCGAAAAGGGTCGTCACCCTGGCGGGTCTCCCTGCGGACAGCCTGGTCATCCGCTTCATGCCGGACCAGACCGATATCATGGTAAAGGGTGAAGAGGCGAAACTGCAGGCCCTCATCGGGGGATTGAAAAAATTCGACGAGGGCAGCATCCTGCTGACCGGCCACGCCGCCAGCATCGGCTACCCCAAGGGAGAAAAACTGGTCAGCGAAGGGCGGGCCAGATTCATCGCCAAAAAATTCGTCGAGGCCGGCGTATCCCGGGACATCAAGATCCAGACCCGGGGCATGGCGGCGACCCAGATGTTGAAACACGAAAAACGGGCCATCGCCCGGGCCCTGAGCCGTCGGGTGGAGCTGACGGTGGAATAATTCCCCTTCCAAGGTTACACACGGAGGCCGCCCGCAGAATCGGGCGGCCTTTTTTGTTTTGCGCCGTCACGGGTTTTCAGTATCTTTTCTCCGTACCAACGGAGGATTTCAGGATGAAAAGAACTCTCGCCCTTTTTCTGCAGCTCCTGGCCGCCGCGTCCTTCGGCGGCCTTGCCCACTCGGGACCATCGAAGGAAAAAATCACGCCTCCATCGACCGGACACCCCAAGGAAGGATCCTATCACAGCATCGTTCTCGGAGGCGGCTGTTTCTGGTGTCTGGAGGCGGTATACGAACGCATCGACGGAATACAGTCCGTCGTGTCCGGTTACGCCGGCGGCGACGAACCGAACCCGAATTACGAAACGGTCTCGTCCGGAACCACCGGACACGCGGAGGTGGTGAAGATCACCTTCGACCCCGGAGCCATTTCTCTGGAAAAGATCCTCGACCTTTTCTGGAAATCCCACGATCCCACGACCAAGGACCGCCAGGGAGCGGATGTGGGGCCCCAGTATCGTTCGATCATCCTGTACCGGGGCGAACCCCAGCGGCTCGCAGCGGAGGAGTCACGAAAGCGGCTGAACGCCTCGGGCCTGTACAGCCGCCCGGCGGTCACCGAGATCGCGCCCCTGGCTTCCTTTTACGAGGCGGAGGCTTACCACCAGGATTATTACGAGAAGAACCCCCTG
>JAKQWJ010000013.1 GCA_029562045.1 Spirochaetota bacterium
CGTCTCTGAGACCTTCTCCGACAGACGGACCGTCTTCTCCGGATGAATCGGCATGTCGACTCCCGCGCCCACAGCTTGTCTGATGTCCTAAGAGCGATGCCCCAGTGTACAGCCACTTTCCGCGGGCCGTCAAGAAGAAAAGCGGCTTTTTTCGCCCCATGGCGGGTCCCGGGACGCGTCCGGCTCGGCAGGATTCACCGCAGGCGGGAAGACCCCCGAATCGCCGATGCCGCCAGGGGCCGGGGCATTCCACAGGCCGCCGAAACCGTTCTTCCTCTCTTGGGGATGGCGAGTCATGGAGAGAAGCGGATCATCTGATCCCGGGGACCCTCCCCGGCTCCAGCACCCCCGGGGTCAGGAAGGCTTTCCCCTTCGCCGTTTCCGGACCAGCCCCGCGCCAGGAGTCGGCGGCGAAACCGATTTCCCGAAAGGAACAGGGAGGGAAGCCTCCCGTCCCGCCCCGAAGAAAGAAGGCCCCCGCCTCCTCCAGGCCCGGGTTGTGCCCGCAGAGGAAGACCCGATCCCAGCGGTCGTCCAGACCGCGGATGAAGGAAACCAGGTCTTCCCGGGGCGCCAGGTACAGGAGGTCCCGGAAGCGGACCTCCCCAAAGGGGAACCCCATGAGGGGCGCGATGATTTCCAGGGTTTCCCGGGTCCTGAAGGAGGGGCTGGAAAAGACCGCCTCGGGGCGGACTTCCCGCCCCGCCAGGGCCCGTCCCATGGCCGCGGCGTCTCCCATGCCCCGGGGGCTCAGGGAGCGCCGGAAATCCCCCGCCCCCGAATCATCCCGGCCTGCCATGGCGTGCCGCAGCAGGTAGAGCCGTTTCATTTTCCCGTCCCCGGGAAGGCCGCGGCGATCCTTTCCAGCCCCTGCCGGAGAAGCTCCCGGGGGCAGGCGATGTTCAGGCGGTAAAAGCCCTCTCCCCCGGGACCGAAGATCTCTCCCGGGCTGGGCCGCACCCGGGCGTCCCGCAGGGCCGTGTCCATCTCCCGGGCGCTCAGTCCCAGGCCCCGGAAATCGATCCAGACCACGTAGGTCCCCTCCAGGGGGTGGACCCGCAGATCCGGCAGCCGGCGCCGGCAGAAATCTTCGAGGAAGAGATAGTTATCCCAGATGTAGGACTTCACCTCCTCCAGCCATTCCTCCCCCTCCCGGTAGGCGGCTTCGGCGGCGGCGGCGCTGAACAGGTTGGGCATGTCCATGGCGCCCATCCGTTCGGCGGCCCGGCGGAAGGCGTCCCTTTTTTCCGGGTCCGGGATGACGGCGAAGGCGCTTCCGGCGCCGGGGATGTTGAAGCTCTTGCTGGGGGAGGAGCAGGTGACGCTGTTGGCCGCCAGGTCTTCCCCCAGGGCCGCCAGGGGGGTGAAGGTCTTCCCCGGCATGATGAGGTCCGAATGGATGTCGTCGCTGACGATGACCACCCCCCGGTCCCGGCAGAGGTTTCCCAGGGCGAGAAGCTCTTCGGGGTCCCAAACCCGGGCCACCGGGTTGTGGGGACTGCAGAGGATGAGAAGCCCCACGCCGCCGTCCAGCAGCGTCTCCAGCCCCTCCAGGTTCATCCGGTAGCGCATGCCGTCCCGGATGAGGGGGTTCGGCGTCAGGCGCCGCCCCAGCGCCTCCACCGCCCGGAAAAACGGTCCGTACACCGGTGGCTGGACGACCACCCCCTGCCCCTCCCGGGTGAAGGCTTCGACGGCGTAGTGCAGGCAGGGCACCACCCCCGGGGCCGGGACCACCCAGTCCCGTTCCACCCGCCAGCGGTTCCGCCGCAGATGCCATCGGATGAAAGCCTGGAAGAGGCCTTCCGGCGCGAAGGTGTAGCCGTAAATCGGATTGGCCGCCCGGGCAGACAGGGCGGAGGTGACCGCCGGGGGCGCGGGGAAATCCATGTCCGCGACCCACAGAGGGATGACGTCCCGTCCCTGGCCGGGGTCGTCCCATTTGTAGGAATGGGTGCCCCGCCTTTCGATGATGGTGTCGAAGTCGATCATGAGAGACAGTATAATCAAAAAGGCCGGGGGGGGAAGACCCCTGCCCCTCCCTCCCGGGGGGCTCGCGTGTCGGGGCGCGCATGCCGGGACTCGCGTGCCGGGGCGCGGCTCCCGCATCCCCGTCGCCGCTTCCCTCTTCGGGCCGGGATGTGTATCCTTGGGGCATGACGAGGGACACCCTGCGCCGCCGCTCCGCCATCACTGCGGAGGTCCGGGCCTTTTTCACCGAAGGGGGATACCTGGAGACCGAAACGCCCCTCCTGGCCCCCGGGCTCATCCCCGAGTCGGCCATCGAGGTCTTCCAGACCCGCTACCGGAATCCCTACCGACGAGGCCGGGATCTCTTTCTGATCCCCTCCCCGGAGCTCTGGATGAAGCGTCTCATCGCCGCGGGCTGGGGCGACATTTTTCAGATAAGCCGGGCCTTCCGGAACGCCGAGTCCCTGGGGGGGCTCCACAACCCGGAGTTCACCATCCTGGAATACTACACCCTGGGGGCGGACTATCTGGCCTCCATTGAGGTGACGGAGGAGCTCTTCCGGCGCCTCCTGTCCCGGGGCCACTCCACCCTCCCGGACCCGGCGCCCCTGTCCCCCCCCTTCCGGAGGATGACCATGGCCGAAGCCTTCCG
>JAKQWJ010000022.1 GCA_029562045.1 Spirochaetota bacterium
GGTCTCGTTCATCTCCACCAGGAAGGTGGACTCCCCCCGGGCGAGGTTGTCCTGGGCCCCAACCCGGCAGAAGATCCGGTCCACCACGCCGATCCGGGCCTCCCGGGCGGGGACGAAGGAGCCCATCTGGGCGAGGATAACGATGTGGGCGGTCTGGCGGAGGTACGTCGATTTTCCCGCCATGTTGGGTCCGGTGATGAGGGCGAAGGAGACCCCTTCCTGATCCAGCTCCAGGGAGTTGGGGATGAACTCCCCCGGGGGGAGGTGCATCTCCACCACCGGGTGCCGGCCCTCCGCCACGACGAGGACGCCGCCGGAGTCTATCCGGGGCCGGACGAAACCGTGCACCGTGGCCGCCTGGGCCAGGGACTGCAGGGCGTCGGTCCGGGCCAGGAAGGCCGCCATGGACAGGAGCCCCGGCATGGCCGCCTTGACCCGGGCCCGGACATCCAGGAAAAGCTCCTTCTCCAGTTCGACGATGGACTCGGAGGCGCTGGTGAGCAGGGTCTCCAGTTCGATGAGCCGCTCGGTGGTGTAACGCTCCCCCCCCACCAGGGACTGCCGCCGGATGAAATGGGGCGGCGCCGAGGAGGCGAAGGACCTGGTGACCTCAAGAAAATACCCGATGATCTTGTTGTACCGGATCCGGAGGGACGGGATCCCCGAGGCGGCCCTCTCCTCCTCCAGGTACCGGTCCAGGACCTCCTTCCGGTTGGCCTGGAGGTTCCGCAGCTCGTCCAACTTCCCGTCGTAGCCTTCCCGGATGAGGTTCCCCTCTCCCAGTCCCGGGGGCGGCGACTCGTGCAGGGCCCTGCCCAGGAGCTCTTCCAGCGCCGCCAGCTCCTCCCGGTGTCCGGCCTCCGCCGAAAGCGTTCCCCCCGTGAGGGCGCCGGCGATCTCCGACACCGCCGCCCCTTCCCGCAGGGTCTGACGGACCGCCAGAAGGTCCTTGGCCATGGCCTTGTCCAGGGCGACCCGGGCGGCGAGCCTCTCCAGATCCAGGACCTCCGCCAGACGGGACCGGAGGCGGGACAGGGAGCCCTGGTCCCGGTAGAGTTTTTCCACCAGCTCCTGCCGGGCGATGATCATCTCCGGGTCCACCAGCGGCTCCAGGATCCAGCGGCGCAGCAGCCGGGCCCCCATGGCGGTTCTGGTGTGATCCAGGACCTCCATCAGAGTGAATTTCCCGCTCCCGTCCTGGAGGTTCCGCACCAGCTCCAGGTTCCGCAGGGTGGATTCGTCCAGGACCAGAAAGTCCCGGTCGGAGTACTTCTTGAAGTCTCTGATGTGGACCAGGAGGTTCTTCGCGTTGTCTTCCAGATATTCGATCAGGGCTCCCACCGACAGGAGCGCCGGGTCGTCGGCTTCGCAGCCGAAGCCTTTCAGGCCCCCGACCCCCAGGAGCCGGGTGAGCCTCCGGAAGGAATCCTGCCCGTCGAAACTCCAGTCGGGAAGGGCGTTGACGGCCAGGTCCTTCCGGCCCGTGACGATCCTGCTGATCTCCCCGTCCTCGTTCAGCAGGGACTCCTGGACCAGGATTTCCCGGGGGGAGATCCTGCTCATCTCCCGCTTCAGTCCCTCCAGTCTGTCCCCGGGGGGGACCCATGTGGCGGAGAAGTCTCCGGTGGACAGATCCACCGCCGCGATGGAAAGCCCCCCCGCCGAGGCGGAGAGGGACAGGAGGTAGTTGTTCTCCCCCCGGGGGAGGAAGTCCTCGTCCACCACCGTGCCCGGGGTGATGATTTCCACCACCTCCCGGTCGGCGATGCCCTTGCCGTCCCGGGGCATCCGGACCTGTTCGCAGACCGCCACCTTCTTCCCCGACTTCAGCAGTTTTTCGATGTATCCCTGGGAGGAGTGGTAGGGAAGCCCCGCCATGGGGACGCCGTTCCTTCGGGTCAGGGTCAGACCCAGGATGGCGCTGGCCTCTCTGGCGTCCTGGTGGAACATCTCGTAGAAATCCCCCAGACGGAAGAAAAGGATCGCGTCCTTGTGGAGCTGCTTTATGCGGGTGTACTGGGCCATCATGGGGGTTGTCCTGGACATACCCGGAAATTATAGACGAAGAAGGGGACGGGGGGAAGAAGCCCCCTGACGGGGGCGATAGCCTAACGGCCGGCGTTTTGCAGGAGCCGGGAGATGACCAGTTCGGTGATGTCCACTTGGCGGCTCCACCAGAGGAGACCGGTGTCGCTGGTTTTCAGAATGACGTTGTAGCCCTGGTCCTCGGCTACGAAGGCGATGGCCTTCTGCAGTTCCCCCAGAAAGGCGGAGGATTCGGAGAGGCGGTTCCGCCGTTCCTGCAGCTGGGCGTTCTTTATCCGGTAGTAATCCCGCAGATAGTTGGTCTTGTTGTAGATCTCCTCATCCAGCCGCAGGGCGGCGGCGGAGTCGCCGGAGTTTTCCGCCAGGAGTTTCCGCTCCTTCAGATGGTTTATGTCCGCAGAAATTCCGTTGATCTCCCCCTGAAGCTTGGCGGTGAGGTCCTCCAGCTCCCGGACCGCCTGGGAGTCCCGGAAGAAGGCGGTGGTGACCTTGGACACATCGATGATCCCCACCGTGGTGAGCTGCTCCGCCCCGGCGCCCACCGCCGCGGCCAATCCCAGAAACAGGACTATCCAGCGAAACGGCTTCATGAAGCCTCCTTACTGATTGAATATTTCATACCCGATGGAGAAGACGAAATCCATCCCCAGACTGTCCCGGAAAAGAGGCCCCCTCTTCATGTCCACCCTCCCGTCCTTGTCCACCTGAAATCTCTTGGCCATGTAGATCCGGATGGGAAACTGGGGGATGGTGAACCGGAACCCCGCCCCGTAGCCGAAGAGGAAATCCTGTATGTGAAAATCCTGGAAGGCCTCGGGGGTGTCCCAGCGGCCCACCATGTCGAAGAAGAGGTCGAACCAGATGACCTGTTCCGCCAGGGGCATCCGCAGCTCCACCCAGTTGTCCCAGATGGTCCGCTTGTCCAGTTCCCGCCCCCAGCCTCGGGCGATGTACATCCCGTCGACCCACAGAAGATCGGAGGTTCCGGCGGTGAGCCGGTCGAAGCCCCCGGGGGTCCAGAACTGGGGCAGGATGAAGGACAGGGCGGAGTGGGCCCCCAGGATGAGGCGGTAGCGCCAGTTTTCGGTGACGTTGACATCCAGCAGGGTGAAAAAATTCTCCACCTTGCTTTCGGTCTTGATGAAGTGCTTCTGTCCCCGCAGGGGGCCGCCCACGAAGCGGGCGGTCTGGCTCAGGTAATAGCCCCGGGAGGGGTTGAAGTAGAAATCCCTCCTGTCCAGGGACAGGCTCAGGGCGATGCTGTTGGCCAGGCTCCAGGCGCCGTTGTTCTCCCGATCCGAGGCCAGGTAGGGCCGGTAGAGTTCGTCGTCGTACTCCAGAAGGGACAGGGTGGTCCGCAGGCTGGTTCCGGTTCCCAGGACCCCCAGGGGAGTCCGGAACCGGTACCCGGTGTTGAAGCCCAGGGACAGGTCGTAGCTTTCGTAGGACATCTTGTACTGGCTGGGGACCACCGCGGTGGTTCCACCGGCGTACTCGTAGTCGGTGACCACAAGGCCCGCCGCTATGGCGGCGGCCAGGGCGGCATCGTCTCCCAGGAAGGGCGCCCCGTTGGAGCTGTAGACATAGTCGCCGGTGAAGGGGTCGGGGAAGGCGTTGACCCCCGGCTTGTTGCCGGAGAAGATGGGGTACATGATGTCCTGGGGCACCCCGGAGATCGTGGCGTGGCGCAGGGTGAAGTCGAAGCCCCCGGACCAGCGCCGGCCCAGAAGGTACCTTTCCATGAAATTGAAGACCATGCTCTGGACGATGGGGGACGCGTTTATCTCGACGCTGAAAATCTGCCCCCTGCCCAGAAAGTTCCGGTCCGTCCATTTTATGTTTCCCGAGATGGGGAACTCGGCGCTGCCGCCGAAGGCGAG
>JAKQWJ010000128.1 GCA_029562045.1 Spirochaetota bacterium
TGTCCGGAATGACATGGAGCCGGCGCCCCCGGGTGGTGAGAACCACGCAGAGGCCGTCGGGATAGGCGAAGAGCAGCCTCCCCTCGGGGGTCTCGAACACCGCCGACGGGGCCGCGCCCCTCCGGGGAGCCTCCGCACCGGCGATCTTTCCCCCGGCGGGGTTGTAGACCTCGAAACCTCCGCCGGTGAAAACGACGACCAGGGCCCCGTCCCCCGTCCGGAGAAAGAGCCGCGGCCGGCCTCCGGTGGACCGGGCCCAGACCACCTCCCCCTGGGGGCCGATCTTCAGCAGAGACCCGCCATCGGTGGCGCAGTAGACCGTCCCGTCCCTGTCCACCGCCGGGGCTCCGACGATTCCTCCGTCGGCGACATGCCGGAAATTCCTCGCCGCCCCCTCGCCGGAGGCGGTCTCCCGGGCCCCGGCGTCTGCCAGGAGGAGGAGGGCCAGGCCCCCCGTCAGGAGGAGGCGGCGAAACGGCACAGGACCTCCAGATGGGAAGTCTGGGGATAGAAATCGTAGACGGTCCAATCCGTCATCTCGTAGGACCCGGCCAGGAGAATCGCCGCGTCCCGCGCCAGGGTGGCGGCGTCGCAGGACAGATAGATCAGGGCCGGCGGCCGCTCCCGAAGAAGGAAATCCCGCACCGGCGGGGAGAGACCGGAGCGGGGAGGGTCCACCACCACCAGGTCCGGACCAGCGCCCCTGGGAAAACCCCGGCGGCCGCCTGGGGCGGCAAGCCATCTCTCCACGGATCCGGAAAACACCTCCCCCTTCCCCCGGGGAAGATTCTCCCGGGCGTAGGCAGCGGCGACGGGGTTTTCCTCCACCGAAAGCACCCGGTTGAACCGATCCGCCAGGAAAACACCGAAGGTCCCGACCCCGCCGTAGAGGTCCAGCGCGAAGTCTCCGGAGAAGCCCTGAAACACGTCGGCCAGGAGCCTCCGGAGCATGACCAGGTTCCCCTGAAAAAAACAGTCCGTGGACAGGCGAAGCCTTTTTTCCAGGAGTCTGACCTCGATGTCCCGGTCCCTCCGGACACAGAGTTCTCCCTCGGCGCCGAAGAGGACCGTCCTCCCATGGTCCTGCGGCGGTTTTTCGGGAAATCGCCCGGCGAAAAAAAGATTTATCTCCGGCGAAGCCACGGGACAGAAGGGGACCTCCACCACCCGATGGGAACCCGCCATTTTGAAACCCCAGTTTCCATCTCCTGTCCGGTGAACCTGGGCCCGGTTCCGATACCCCAGGGGAGGGGATTCCACAAAGGGGATGCCGCTTCCCTCCTCTCCATCCGCCTCCAGACGGACGCCGCCGATCCGGCGGAGAGCCTCCCGGAAGATTTCCTTCTTGATCTTTCCCTGGCTCCGGTAATCCATGTGCTGGAAGTCGCAGCCCCCGCAGATGGTAAAAAGCGGGCAGACCGGCTCAACCCTTTCCTCCGACGGGACCAGAACCCGGCTGAGCCGGGCATGGGCGAAATCCCTCCCGCCTTTTTCCAGCGCCACCTCCACCTCCTCCCCCGGCAGGGTGTAGGGGACGAAGACCACCCGTCCGTCCAGACGTCCCATACCCGCGCCGCGGGAAACGATTTTTTCGATGGTCAGGCGATGAATTTCCGGTTCAGACACGGGGATGATTGTATCCCATGGACAAAAAAAGGGAAACATATCCTTTTCACCAGTGGCAAGACCCGCTTTTTTTTTATAGTATGGAAAGACGTTTTCTCCGGAGACCCTTCGGCAAAGGAGCGTGCAAGATGGGAAAGAAGATCGCCGGCCAGCCGACGATTCGCAGACTGCCGTCCTACCTGAAAATCATTCAGCAGGCCCACGACGAGGGGCAGTTCTTCATCTCCGGCACCATCATCGCAGGCGAACTGGAGCTGGAACCCATTCAGGTCCGCAAGGACCTTTCCATCACCGGAATCGTCGGCAAACCCCGGATCGGCTATCCCACCGGGGAGCTGCTGAAAGCCATCCGCCGTTTTCTGCACTGGGATATCACCCGGAGGGCCGCGGTGGTCGGCGCCGGGCATCTGGGTCAGGCGATAATCGGCAATCCGGAGTTCGCCCGCCATGGGCTGGACATCCGGGCGGCCTTCGACACCGATCCCCGCAAGATCGGAACCCGGGTCAAGGGGGTCGAGGTGCTGTCCATGGAGAGGCTGGAGGAGAAAACCCGGGAACTGGCTCTGGAATTGGCGGTCCTGACCGTGCCCTCCGCAGCGGCGCAGGAGACGGCGGAGGCCGTGGCGGCCGCGGGAATCCGGGGCATCTGGAACTTCACGAACGTCAAGCTGAAACTGCCGGACTCCGTCAGCGTGCAGCAGGAAAACCTTGCCTCCGGCTACGCGGTCCTGTCGGTGCGGATGGGATATCACCGGCCCCGGGGACGGTCATGAAAGCGGGAGAGGTTCTCCGGAAGGCGGGACTGGCGATGATCCCGGCGGCGTTCCTCCTGGCCGGATCCTGCGCGGGATTCCCGCCCCGGATCGGTACGGCGGCGGAAAGCCCGCCACCGGGGACGGAAAGCCCGGCCCCGGGGACCCGGGCCTCTACCCGGGCCTCCGCCCCCCGGACGGAGGAGCAGGTGCTGCGGGAGCTGCCCCGCCGGGTCCGGGAGTTTCTCGAGGAACTGCGCCGAAAACTCATGGCCGGTGACCTGGCCTGGGTGGCGTCCCGGGCGGAGCCCTCCCATCGGGAAAGGCATGTCCGGCGCCGGGGCATGGACGACGCGTCCTACCTGGCTCTCCTTATGGATGTGGGCGGATCCTTCGCCCGGGGGGAGAGTCCTCTGGCGCCGGAACCGGGCTCCTTCGATCTGTCGAAGGTTTCCTCCTTGCGCTTCATGGAAGCCCGCCGTCAGGATTTTTCGTGGGTCGTCACGGGCCTCATGACCGACCGTCGGGGCAGGAGCATCGATTTTTCCCTGGATGTCCTGGGGGACCTGGAACCCATCATGCTCACCGGGAACCAGTAGGAACAGGCCCGGGCCGGGAGCCCATCAACCCCGGGCCGGGAGCCCGGACGGCTCCCGACTGCGGCCCGGGAGTCCGTCAACCCCGGCCCGGGAGCCCGGACGGCTCCCGACTGCGGGCCGGGGCGGAGGACATGCGCGTCGGGAGCGGGTCCAGCGGCGCCCGGACCCCGGTTCCGCCGGGGCGCAACCGTCCTCAGCGCATTTCCACCACCGCCTTGATGACCAGGATTTCCCTGTCTATATCCAGTTTCCGTACACGTCCTCAGCGCATTTCCACCACCGCCTTGATGACTCCGGTTTCCGGCTTCAGCCAGGCGGGGAAATCCTGCGCCGCCTTCTCCAGCGAGGCGGTGTGGGTGACAAAGCCCCTGGTGCTGATTCTCCCGCTCTCCAGCCCGGCGATGACGTTCCGGAAGTCTTCGAAGGTGGCGTTTCTGCTGGCCAGCAGGCTCATCTCCTTGCGATGGAAGAGGGCGTCGGCGAAGGTTATGTCCGCGGTTATCAGACCCGCGTACACCAGGGTGCCGCCCTGGGAGACGAAATCGAAGGATTTCATCATCGACGCGGCCACTCCCGTGGCGTCGATCACCACCGGGGCGTTTTCCCCGCCCGTCAGATCCGAAAGGGCCTTGACGGGGTCGGCGGTTTTCGAGTTGATCAGGAGATCCGCCTTCGCCACCTCCTTCGCATAGGCCAGTCTCTTGTCGTTGATGTCCATGGCGATCACCCGGGCGCCCCTCTCCTTCAGGCCGTGGATGACACCCAGCCCGATGGGCCCCACGCCCACCACAACGGCGGCCTCACCGGGCCGGGGATTCGCCCGGCGGACGCTGTGGAAACCTATGGAAAAGCATTCCACCACCGGCAGATCCTCCAGGGACACCCGGCCGGCGGGAACCACATACCCCGCGGGGACGGTGATGTACTCCTGCATCCCCCCTTCGATGTGGACCCCCAGAACTTTGAGGTCGACGCAGCAGTTGGGCTTCCCTCCCCGGCAGGCGATGCATTTCCCGCAGGCCAGATACGGCAGGACCGCCACCCGATCTCCTTCCTTGTAGCCCTTGGCCGCCGCCTTCGCCGAAGGGGGGATCTCCGCCACCTCCACCGCCAGTTCGTGCCCCACCACCCGGGGGTAGGTCAGAAACGGCATGATTCCTTTATAGGCGTGGAGGTCCGAGCCGCAGACCCCCACCCGCAGAACTTTCAGCAGAACCTCCCCTTCTCCGGGAACAGGTTTCGCCTTTTCCTGAATGGCGACCTCTCCAGGCTTCAACATGACCAAAGCTTTCATTGGGTGTCCTCCTCGTGGTATTGAGCCATATTATCATGATCCCGGAGCTTGTCCCAGAGCCCCGGTGATTGTCCTGGAACCCCCGGGACCTGTGTCCCGGAGCCGCTGGGGCCTGTGTCCTGGAGTCAGGATGCCGGGTTTGCCCATGGTCCGCACCCGGAGCTTGTCCCAGAGCCCCGGGGATTGTCCTGGAACCCCCGGGACCTGTGCCCCGGAGCCGCTGGGGCCTGTGTCCTGGAGTCAGGATGCCGGGTTTGCTCATGGTCCAAACCCGGGCCCTGGTCAGGGGCGCTCACCGGGCGGCGCCCGGCGCCCGGTGCCCGGTTTGTGCCCGGCGCCCGGTGCCCAGTGCCCGGTGCCCAGTGCCCGGTTTGTGTCCGGTTTGTGCCCGGGCGGGGCACGGTTATGCCGGAGTCCGGGGGGAACCCGGACCGCAGTCCGGTTCCGCGCCGGGGTCCAGGGCGCGAAATATCCTGCGTTCCAATTCCGGAAAGCCTTCGTGCCCCGGGTACCTCCGACCCCGGGGGACGGGGTGGGAGAGATGGAGGCAGACCCGGGCCGGAGGCTGGGACAGCACGAAGATCTCGTCTCCCAGAAGGAGGGCCTCCTCCATGTTGTGGGTGACGAACAGGACGGTCTTGGGGTTGGCCTCCAGGGCCGCCTCGAAGGTCCGGATCAAGGACAGCTTCAGCGGCAGGTCCAGGCCCTGGAAGGGCTCGTCCATCAGCAGGGCCTGGGATTCGAAGATGAAGGCCCGGGCCATGGCGGCCCGCCGGGCCATCCCGCCGGAGAGCTCCGACGGATACTTCCGGGCCGCTCCCGTCAGGGAAACCTCCTCCAGGCGGGCGGCGATGAGTTCCTTTCTGCGGCTTCGGGGCAGCCCCGGGGGAAGGACGAAATCCAGGTTCTTCTCCACCGTCAGCCAGGGAAGAAGACGGGGCTCCTGAAAAAGATAGCTCACCCGCGCCTCCACGGGACTCCTGTCCCCCAGAAGGACCTGTCCGGCGTCGGCCTCCAGCAGACCCGAGAGGAGATTCAGGATGGTGGTTTTGCCGCTCCCCGAGGGGCCCAGAAGGACGCTGACCCTCCCGGCGGGAAAGACCGCCGAGAGGTCCCGGAAAACCGTCACGTCGGGGAAGGTTTTGGTCACCCCCTGCAGAACGAGGCTCATGCGCCCCTCCGGTTCCGGAGGCGGCGCATCAGCCGGGAAAAGGCCCCTTCGGTGAGCCGGCTCACCAGAAGGGCCGCGGCGGTCCAGGCGAAGACCCGGGGAGTCTCCAGGCGGATCTTGGCCTCCTGGAGTCCCGTGCCGATCCCCAGAACGGGCTGGCTCAGGACCTCCGCCGCCACCACCACCCGCCAGGACAGACCCAGGGCCGCCGAGGCCCCGGAGGCGATGAAGGGGAGGACCGAGGGCAGATAGAGCCCCAGGATTCTCTTCCGGCGGCCCACCCGGTAGACCCTTGCCATGGCCACGAGCCCCTCGTCAACGGCGCCGATCCCCTGCACCACGTTGCCGATTATCACCGGGAAGGCCATCAGGAAGGCCACGAAAACGGGGACCACTTCGGTGCGGAACCAGACCAGCGCGATGAGGATGATGGCCAGGACCGGGGTGGAGTGGATCACCGTCAGATAGGGCTGGAGAAAACGGCGGAACAGCGGTGACCGCCCGGCGGGGTAGCCCAGGAGAAGTCCCGCAGCGAAGGACAGGGCGAAGCCCGCCGTCCCCCGGAGCAGGGTGGCCCCCAGGGAGAGCCAGAAGGCCTTTCCGGCCGTCAGCCGCAGGGCTTCCCTTAGGGTCTCCTCCGGGGACGGAAGAATTATGGAACTTCCCATGAAAAGGGAGCCCGCCTTCCAGACCCCCAGGAACAGGGCCAGGGAGGCGGCGCCGATTCCGGCGGATTTAAGGCGCGGCGTAGAAACCGTCATCGGGAAGTTTTCCCCCCACCGCCTCGGGGGCGAATTTGAGGAAGACCGACAGAAAGCCCTCCACCGACGGCCGGGCCTCTCCGGCGGGGACGACGGTCAGGCCGCAGCGGGGGATGGCGTCCCCGGCCTCAGCGGCGCCGATGCCGAAGGCGAGTTTTTCCGCCAGTTCCCCCGCCGCCCGGGGCTCCCGGAGGACCCATTCCTGGGACTCCCGGTACTCCCGGAGGAAACGGGCCACCACCTGGGGGCGGCCCTCCAGCAGCGATTTTTTCACCACCAGGGCTGACATGGGAAAGGTGGGAAGCTCCGGGTGGCCCGCCGCCCACTCCTTCTGGATGTCCACGGCGATGCGCGCCCGGGGGGCCGCCAGGAGGACCTTGGTGGCGAAGGGTTCGGGAAGGACCCCGGAGGTCTCTCTGCCGGCGATGATCATCTGGGCCAGTTCGACGATGCCGTACTTGAACCGCAGCTCCACCTCCCGGTCCAGGCCCTTCAGCTCCAGAAGGTGCCGGAGGACGAACTCCGGGGTGGAGCCCCTGGCCACATTCTGCAGAACGCCTCCCCGGAAGGATTCCAGCGAGACCCGCCCGGGGTCGGTGGTCACCAGGTACAGCACCCCGTTTCCCACCACCGCGGCGAGGCGGTACGGGGCGCCCCGGTTGTACAGGTTGGCCGCCAGATTGGTGGGGAGGACCGCCATGTCCACCTCACCGGTGAGAAGCCGGGGAAGGAGGACCTCCGGGGACCCCAGGGCGGTGATTTCCGCCGAGACGCCGGCTCCCAGGTCCGGAGGGTCCCGGAAAAGCCTGATCATCCCCAGGCCCGTGGGCCCTTTGAGGGCCGCCACCTGGAGAGTCATCGGGGCGGCGGGCTCTTCGACCGCTCCCCGGGCGAAGGCCGGAGCCGGGCCCGAGGCAGCGCCCAGGACGGCAGCAAGAACGAAGGCGAGGGTCTTTTTCATCCGCCTTTCTCCCTTTCTCATTCCGGAAGGACCCGGAAAAATCTCTTCTTCCCCGCCTTGAGGAGCAGCTCCCCCTCCCGGAGCCAGGAGGCGTCCACCAGGGTTTCCAGGTCGTCGATCCGCCGGTCGTTCACCATGGCTCCCCCCTGGCCGATCAGCCTCCGGGCTTCCCCCTTGGAGGAGCAGAGGTCCGTCATGGCGAAAAGTTCCACCGCGGGGATCCCCTTTGTCAGGTCCACCGCCGGGATTCCCCGGGACGGGACGGCGGTCCGGTCCATCCCTTCGCCGCCGAAAACCGCCCGGGCGGCGGCCCGGGCCTTGTCCGCCTCCTCCAGGCCGTGGATCAGCCGGGTGACCTCATGGGCGAGCCTCTCCTTCCCGGCGTTGATCCCCCCCTCCTTCCCCTCCCCCAGGCGGCGGCACTGGTCCACCGGCAGGAAGGTGAACATCAGAAGGAAGCGCGTCAGATCCTGGTCCGGAATGTTCCGCCAGTACTGGAAGAACTCGTAGGGGGACACCATCTCGGGGTCCAGGAAGAGGGCCCCCTTCTCGGTCTTTCCCATCTTGCTCCCGTCCGCCATGGTCACCAGCGGAAAGGTGAGGCCGAAGACCTCCACACCTTCCACCCGGCGGATCAGTTCCATCCCCGCCACGATGTTGCCCCACTGGTCGTCCCCGCCGATCTGCATCCGGCAGCCGTAACGCCGGTACAGCTCCAGAAAATCGTAGCTCTGCAGGAGCTGGTAGTTGAACTCGATGAAGGTGAGCCCCGTCTCCAGCCTCTTTTTGTAGGCCTCGAAGGAGAGCATCCGGTTCACCGAGAAATGGATGCCGATGTCCCGGAGAAAATCGATGTAGTTCAGCGACGCCAGCCAGTCCTTGTTGTTGGCGGTGAAGGCGGTGCGGCCGTCGAAGCCGATGAAGCGGTCCAGCTGGGAGGCGATGCTCAGACCGTTCCGGTCGATCTGCTCGTAGGAGAGCATCTTCCGGGCCTCGGTCTTCCCCGAGGGGTCGCCGATCCGGGCGGTGCCGGCCCCGATGAGGGCGATGACCACGTGCCCCGCCTCGTGGAGGTGCCGGAGGGCGAAAAAGGGCACCATGTGGCCGATGTGGAGGCTGGAGCCGGTGGGGTCGCAGCCCACGTAGAGGGTGACCGGGCCCTGGTCCATGGCCCGGGAGAGTCCGTCCAGATCGGTGCATTGCTGGATGAAGCCCCGTTCCTGGAGCACCTGTAGCGCAGCGTTCATGTCGTCCGTCCTGTGTTGCATGATACGAAGAAAATTATATCAGCCCGGGGCTCATTGCTCAAGGAGGGGCGTGGCGGGAAGACCCCGGCCGGCGGATGCGGGGCCCGCCCGGCGGATGCGGGGGGTGCGTCCCGGCAAAAGGGCCGGCGGGGCGGCGGAGCAGCTCCGGGAAACAGGGCGGGCGGTGGAGGCCCCCGCCGGATGCGCGACCCGCCGGAGGATTCGGTTCCCCGGCCGCATACAGCGGGGAAACCCGGGCATGGGCAGGCACGGCCGGCGGGGGAGAGCCTCCCCGCCGGAGGTCTCAAAGCCCAGGCCTCCGGTAATCCCGGATGCCTTTCCTGATCACCGAAACCAGATCCGCCGTCTTAACCCTCAGCTGCTCCATGCTGTCCCGATTGCGGAGGGTGACGGTGTCGTTCTCCTTGGTCTCGTAATCCACGGTGACGCAGAAGGGGGT
>JAKQWJ010000075.1 GCA_029562045.1 Spirochaetota bacterium
GCGACCGGTATTTCGCCGTCTACCTCCAGGACATGGACAACGACGAGTACTGCGTGAAGGTTGCCTGAGAAGCGGGGGCCCGGCAGGGTCCTGCCAGGCCCCATGAAGACTACATTGCGCCCTGACCGCCGTCCAGCGGGATGATCGCGCCGGTCATGAAATCGGAGGCCTTGGAGGCAAGGAACACCGCAAGCCCTTTGACGTGCTCGGCTTCTCCGAACATGTGCAGCGGAATCCCCGCCAGCATGATGTCGAGGATCGGCTTCATGTCGTCCTTGAATGCGTACTCCATCATGTCCGTGCGGAAGAAGCCCGGGGCGATGCAGTTGACGTGGATCCTGTAGCGGGCGAGCTTCACCGCGAGGTTCTTGGTGAGGATTTCCACGGCCGCCTTGGAAGGGTTGTACGCGACGGCCGGATGGCCTTCCTCGATGGAGCCCCGGGAAGCCATGATGGACGAGATGTTGATCATCTTGCCGCCCCCCTGGTCCTTCATGATGTTGGCGATTTTCTGGGAGAGGACCCACACCCCGCGGATGTTGACGGCGAAGATCTTGTCCCACTTGTCCTGGGGAAACTGGAGGGTGGGCGCGCCCCAGGTGATGCCGGCGTTGTTCACGAGGATGTCGATCTTTCCGAACTCCTTCATGGTGGTGTCCACCAGGTTCTGGATGTCTTCATCGGAAGAGGTGTCGCATTTCACCGCCAGGGACTTCACACCCAGGGACTTGAGCTCGCTGGCCGCCTCTTCGCACTTCTGAACCTTCCGGGACGCGATGACCACGTCCGCCCCCGCTTCCGCAAGGCCTCCGGCAATGAACCTGCCGATTCCCCGGCCGCCGCCGGTCACGATTGCCGTTTTGCCCTTGAGATTGAACAACTCGTTGACCTTCATGGAACCTTCCTCCTTCGTCGTGCGTTATTCCCCTTTGCCGGATCGATCCTCAGGGAAAGGGGTTCTTGAGGATCTGCTTCAGGACCTTCCACGAACTGTTTTCTATCTTCCTGTGCAGGGAGTCCCCGCGTGAATCCATGGTGACCAGCGCGGGCAGGTCTTCCACCTGGAGCACCCACATGGCCTCGGGCTGCCCGAACCCGGTGAGATACACCTCCTCCACGGAGACGATGGTCCGGGCGATGTAGGAGGCCGCTCCGCCGGTGAGGTGCAAATAGGCGCACCCCTCGGTCCTGAGGGCGTCCCGGGTGGCGTCGCCCATGCCCCCCTTGCCCATGATGGCGCCCGGGCGATGGTCCCTGATGACCTTCGCCTCGTAGGGCTCCTCGCGCATGGAGGTGGTGGGGCCCGCCGCCCTGACCACCCAGATGCCGTTTTCCTGGATCGCCACGGGGCCGCAGTGGTAGACGACGAGGCCCTTGAGGTCCACGGGCGAAGCGCCCCCGGCCGCCAGGTACCTGTGCACCTGGTCCCGGGCGGTGACCACCCTCCCGGACAGGAGCACGGCGTCACCGGTCCGCAACCCCCGGGAGACGTCCGGGGACAGGGGGGAGGAGATCTTCTTCACAGCCACCTGGCGATCCTCCCTTCCTCGTCGAGCTCTGCGGTCATGCGCCGGGTCGCCCAGCACGAGTAGGCCACGGTCACGAAGAAGCACGCAGGGTGCCGGCCTGCAAGGCCGATCCGCGCCCCCAGGAGGGTGGACCTCCCCCCCAGCCCCATGGGGCCGATGCCCAGTCCGTTGGCTTCCTCCACCACCCTTTCTTCAAGCAGCTTGAGGTCCAGGACGGGGTTCGGCTCGTCCAGCCTGCGGAAGAGCATTTCCTTGGCGACGAGGTACCCCGACGCCCGGTC
>JAKQWJ010000088.1 GCA_029562045.1 Spirochaetota bacterium
TGATGACGATCAGGGCCGTCCCCAGGGCCAGCCGGAGCCCCCCGAAGATCATGGGCAGGGCCCCGGGGAAGATGACATGCCGGAACAGTTTCCAGCCCCGGGCCCCGTAGTTGTGCCCCGCCTCCAGGTAGACCCCCTCGATGTCCCGCACCCCCACCATGGTGTTGATGGCCACCAGAAAAAAAACCGAAACCGCCACCACCGCCACTTTGGGGCCCTCCCCGAAGGGGTCGGGGAAGACGAGCATCATGATGGGAAAGATGGCGATCTTGGGAAGGACATAGAAGGCGGACAGGGTGGCGTCGATCATGGTGCGGACGGTGCGGCTTATCCCCATCACCATGCCCAGGATGACCCCCGGGACCGACCCGATGAAAAAACCCAGAATCACCCGGAAAAGGGTGGCGTAGAGGTGGCTCTCCGCCAGCAGTTCCCCGGGACTCTCGCTCCCCCGCCCCAGGATCGCCCGGGGGAGGAGCCAGGGGCGGCCGAAGAGGGAACTGCGGGTGAACTCGTCGTACCGGGTCAGCATCTCCCAGAGCCCGGCGGCTATCCGGGAGGGGGGCGGGAACCAGTCGGGATTCAGTATCTCCGCCCCCACCAGGAGTTCCCAGCCCAGGATCAGGAGGAGGGGAAAAATCAACGCCAGGGACCTCCGGTACAGGAGGGCATGGCGGCCCGGCACGAAGGCGGAGACCGCCTCCGCCGCCGCCACGACGATGATGAAATTGGCCGCGGCCAGGAGCCACCAGAGGGAGGGCCAGAGGTCCAGGAGGGTGGCGGCGGCGTTGACCGCGAGGAAAACCGCCGCGGGAAGAAGGACCCGCCTCGTCCCGGGGGAAGGCTTCATGACCCCGCCTCCATGGCCGCCACGACCTCGTCCCGCAGGGCCTCCCAGACGGCGTAGGAGAGCTCCCCGAACTCCGCCGTCGCCGTGGTATGGATACCCCGGGGACGGGCCAGGGGGACGGGGAACTCCGCCTTCTTCGTCCCCGGGTGGGCGGTCATCAGGACAACCCGGTCCCCCAGAAGCACCGCCTCGTCGATGCTGTGGGTGATGTAGACCACCGTTTTGCGCTCCTCTTCCCAGAGTTTGAGAAGTTCCTCCTGCAGAATGGCCCGGGTTTGGGCGTCCAGGGCGCCCAGGGGCTCGTCCATCAGCAGGATCTCCGGGTCGTTGGCCAGGGCCCGGGCGATCCCGACCCTCTGTTTCATGCCCCCGGAGAGCTGGTGCGGGTAGTGGGAGGCGAACTTGGCCAGCCCCACCCGGTCGATCCAGGCCCTGGCCCGGTTCCGGCGCTCATCTTTGGGGACCCCCCGCATCTCCAGGCCGAAGGCCACATTTTCCAGAACGGTCTTCCAGGGGAAGACCGCGTGCTCCTGGAACACCACGTTCGCCAGGGGCCGCCCGGAGTTTCCGGACCGCCGGATGTCCACGCTCCCCGAGGAGGCGGGGACCAGGTCCGCCAGGATCCGCAGGAAGGTGGACTTACCGCAGCCCGAGGGCCCCACGATGCAGAGAAACTCGCCGTCATCCACGTCGAGGGAGAAATTCTTCAGGGCTTCCACGGGCCCCGTGACCCCGTCGTATACCTTCCAGACTCCCCGGGCGACGATTTTGGGCGTCGTCGTCGGGGCGGTCAATTTTTCCCCAGCGCCTTTCTCGCCCACAGGACATAGCTCGTGTCGGTGACCGACTCGAGGTCGATGGGCGCGGCGTATTCCACCCGCCGGTTTTCCCGGTGCACCCGTTCCACATCCCGGAGACCCTCCAGGTTGATGGTCAGGTTCGGGTCGTAGATCACCGGCTCCGACGCCCTCAGGGCGGCCTCGGTGGTGTTCACATGGGCCAGGTAGGCCTTGAGGTTCTCCGGGGACAGGTAGTCCGCCCCCTGCATCAGCCCGGCGGCTTCCATCAGGGCCAGGGTGAAGCGGCGGGCCACCTCGGGCTTCTCCTTCAGGAACTTGCCGGAGGCGACGAAGGTCACCGTCATGGCCCCGGGGGTGAGGTCCTCCGCCAGGGATACCGCGCTTCCCCGGCCCACCGCCTGGTCCCCATAGGGGGAGCCCATGATGCCCGCGTCGATGGACTTGTTCTCCAGGGCGGCGGGCATGTCGGCGTTGCCCAGGGGAACGATGTTCACGTCCCGGATGGTCAGTTTCCCCCGCTCCAGGGCCTTGGCGGCCAGATACTCGCCGCCGCTTCCGGGACCGCCCGCCATGGCCACCTTCATCCCCCGAAGGTCCGCCACGGACCTGACCCGGCCGGAGTCAGCCAGATCCTTCCGCACCAGCAGCTTCGTCGGGCTCCCGGTGAGGGGCTCCGTCGCCCCGGGGGCGATGATCCGCAGGTCCATCCCCTTGGCCCAGGCGTTCCAGGTGGAGGCCACGATGGCGATGCCGCCGATGTTCACCTTTCCCTGGGTCATGAAGGCGATGACCTCCGTTCCGGACTTCACGCTCTCCACCTGCACATCCAGACCGTACTTGGCGAAGAGCCCCCGGCTGTTGGCCACGTAGAGGGTGGCGAACTTCATGATGGGCACATAGGCGACGACCACCTTCTCCCGAGGGCTCAGGGGGGCAACCCGTTCCTGGGAGAGGAGGGAAGCCGAGACGGCCAGAACCAGGACCACGACAGAAATGATTCTTTTCATATGGGCTCTCCGATTTTTAAAAGTGCTCAATAATAAGTTTTTCCATGGGCATGGTCAACAATCCGAATGGGCAGGGCCCCGGCGGGGGGAAAAAGGGGAGCGGTTCGGAAAAAAAAGCGGCGCCGTTCTTCCATTCCCCCGGAGATCGTGTATGATGATGGGCGGACGATCCCACATTTTTTCAACCCAAGGAGTTCCTGCCGTGAAAAATCTTTTAAAAAGAAAACTGAAAGAGGGAAAAACCTGCCTGGGCCTCTGGGTGACCATTCCCAGCCCCGACGTTTCCGAGGCCCTGTCCACCCTGGACCTGGACTGGCTCCTCTTCGATCTGGAGCACTCGGCTCTGAGCGAGCAGGACGCCCAGATTCTGATGCAGGGAATGCGGGGCGAGGAGGTTACTCCCCTGGTGCGGGTGGCCTGGAACGATCCGGTGATGATCAAAAGGGCCCTGGACATCGGCGCCCACGGGGTCATCGTGCCCATGGTGAACACCCGGGAGGACGCCGTCCGGGCGGTGAAATCCTGCACCTATCCCCCCGCAGGCATCCGGGGCTGCGGCCCCAAGCGGCCCTGGGTCTTCGACCCCGACTACATGGATAACGCCGATCAGGAGGTTATGGTGATACCCCAGATCGAAACCCGGGAGGCGGTGGAGAACGCCGACGAGATCTTCTCCGTCCCGGGGGTGGACGTGGGTTTCGTGGGCCCCTTCGATCTGTCCATCTCCATGGGTTTCCGGGGGAAACAGGACAGCCCGGAGTTCCAGGCGGCGGTGGACCGGGTCCTGGCGGCGGCGAAACGGCAGGGGGTGGTCCCGGGGATGTGGAACGGGGCGGGCAGGCCCATCGGCCGGCGCATCCAGGAGGGCTGGCGCTTCATCTCCGTGGGTCTGGACCTGACCCTGATGACCGAGGGAGGCCGGGCCGCACTGGCCCGGGCCCGGGCTTAAACCTTCCCCGGCAGAACGGGACCCGAGAAAATCATCTCAGGGGCCGGCGGGTTCCGGAGCCCGCCTCCCCGGCTCCCGACCCTACTTCGGCCGGGCCAGAATCCTGTCCATCCCCTTCCACTTTTCCAGGTCCCTGGCCAGGTCAGCCTCCCTCTCGGGGTTCCGGTAATCCCTGCTCTGGAAGGAGTAACTGAAGTTGGTGTGGACGTCGTAGGTCCCCTGCTCCAGGGCGTAAGTGTCCTCGGTCATCACCAGCTCCTCGTCGGTGGGGATGACGAAGACCTTGACCCGGGAGCGGTCCGTGGAGATGCAGGTCTCGGCGTTGCGGGTCATGGAGACCCGGTTCTTCTCCGGGTCCACTTCGATGCCCATGTATTCCAGCCCCTGGGTGGCGATGGCCCGGGTCACGGGGCCCCGCTCGCCCACCCCGGCGGTAAAGACCAGGGCGTCGATGCCCCCTACGGCGGCGGCGTAGGAGCCGATGTACTTGCGGATCCGGTAGCCTTCCATGGCCTGGGCCAGCCGGGCCCTCTCGTTCCCCTCGGCGGCGGCGATTTCGATGTCCCTCCGGTCCACCCACTTCTCGGTGACTCCCAGGACGCCGCTCTTCTTGTTCAGGGCGTTTTCCATGTCGGCGTTGGACATGCCGGTCACCTTCATGATGTAGAAGGCGATGGCCGGGTCGTGGTCGCCGCTGCGGGTGCCCATCACCAGGCCTTCCAGCGGGGTGAAGCCCATGGAGGTGTCGAAGGAGAGTCCGTTCTTGACGGCGTTGATGCTGGAGCCGTTTCCGATGTGGGCGATGACCAGGTTGGTCTGGAAGGGATCCTTGCCCAGCAGGACCGCCGCCCTCTTGGCGGTGTACAGGAACGAGGTGCCGTGAAAACCGTAGCGGCGCACCCCGTATCGGGTGTACCACTCATAGGGCAGGGCGTAGAGGTAGGATTCCGGCGGCATGGTCTGGTGCCAGGCGGTGTCCATGACGGCGCAGTGGCGGACCTTGGGGAGGACCGCCTGGGCAGCCCGGATTCCGGTGATGTTCGCCGGGTTGTGCAGCGGCGCCAGCCCCTGGAGTTCCTCGAAAGTCGTGATGACCTCCGGGGTGATCGTGACGGACTGGGAGAACTTCTCCCCTCCGTGGACCACCCGGTGCCCCACCGCCATGATTTCATTGACGTTCCCGATGGCCCCCACCTGGGGGTCCACCAGGGTGTCCATGATGAGCCGGATGGCGATCTCATGGTTGGGGCACTCCCTGTTCAGATTGTATTCACCCTTGCCCCGGGCCTTGTGCTTGATGAATGAGCCGGGCTGGGTCACCCGCTCGACGATGCCGGTGGCCAGGGCCGATTTCTTCCGCCAGTCGTAGACCTGATATTTTACCGAGGAACTGCCGCAGTTCAAAGTCAGAATGACCATCATCAACCTCCAATTTGATTCTCACGGATTATCGGGAATGGATGCCCCGCATTTTTGCACAGCCCCGCCGGAAATTCAAGAACGCGGGACAAAAAATTTTTCCCTCCGCATGCGGGGCGGAAAATCCTCCCGTGATAGGGGGCGTGAGCTCACCATTGAAACGCCCGGCGGACTTCTCTCCGGTCCCGGCGGTTCTGCTTGTTCTGACATTGGCGGGCCCCGGAACCGTCCGCTGCGGGGCGGCGCCGTCGGAAATCACCACCCGGCTCGAGGCTCCGGGGGCCCTGAGCAGCCGGTTCCTGACCGACACCGGGACGGGGCGGGTTCTTTTCGTGGATATCCGGGACCCCCGGCGGCCGGAGAAGGACTTCACCGCCCTGGGCTTCGGCTCCCCGGCTCTCACCCT
>JAKQWJ010000103.1 GCA_029562045.1 Spirochaetota bacterium
CCGCCGCCGCTGCCGCCTTCTTTCCCTCGGCCCGCCGGCGTCCCCTGGCGGCCCTTCGGGGACGGGGCCCGTTCCGCATACCGGCCCCCCCTGCGGGAGCTTCTCCGGGATCGGCGAAACGGCCTTCCCTTCGCAGCGGATTTCGCGGGCCTCAGCCCCGACGACCTTCATGCCGGGGATGGCGGGCGGTTGTACCTTCCCCTGGCGCCGGTCCTTTTCGACGCCGAAGCCTACGTCAGGGAGGCGGAGGCCTTTGTCCGCCGGGTCCTGGAGGAAAGGCCTCGGGTCCGGGTCGTTCTGGGCCTGGGGAACGTGGGACATTTCCGGCTGGCGTCTTCTTTCCGGGACGAGGCCCGGGTGGAGTTCTTCGCCGATTACGGCCTTCATATCGCCAACGGGTGGGCCCTGGAGCTTTTTCTGCGCCTGGTTCCGCGCCCCCTCTGTTTCTATCCCTGGATCGAGGGCCCCCGGGTGGCGGAAGAGGAGGCGCGGAGGGCTGGGGGCGGCGTCGACGGGGGTTCCGTTTCGGGGGGGACGGTGAACGGTTCGGAAGAAGCGGCGGCGCCGGGATGGGGCGGCAGGACTCCGGCCCTTCCCCGGGGGGAGTACGGGGCCTTCATGGCGCCCCTCTTCATCAGCCGGGTCTGCGTTTTCCGGCACGGCCTCCCGAAACCCGTGGCGCCGTCCGCGCCGCCGGGGGAGCCGCGGGAGGGGAGCCTTTCCCGCTGCCGGGGATGCTCCGGGGACCGCCGGGTCCGGCTTACCCAGGGAAAGAGGAGCTTCATCCTGCAGGCGGCGCGGGTCGCCGGATCCTGCCTGAACCTGCTTTTCCCGGGGGACGGGCCTTCTACTTCACCACCATGACCTTGCGGATTTCATCCAGATCCGGACCCACCACCCGGATGAAGTAGATGCCCCGGGCCACGGACCGGCCTCCGGCGTTCTTCCCGTCCCAGGTGAGGTTGTGCATCTCCGCTCCCTGGTTTCCCCGGTGCAGCACCCGCACCAGGCTCCCGTCCAGGGAGAAGACCCGCACATTCACCATCCCCGGCTTTTTCAGGGTGTAGCTCAGGAGGACCCGCTCGCCCCGGTTCGGGTTGATCACGTTGTTGAAAATGGTGACTCCGCCCCGCTGGGCCTTTCCGGTGTCGAAGTTGAAGCCCCAGGTGGCCAGACTCCGGGGGTCGGCGGGGTCCGAAAGCCGGGCGCAGGAAAACCCGTCCAGATCGAAGACGAAATCCATCCTGTTCCCGGCGGCGTTCTCCGGGTCCGTCTCGGGTATCAGGAAATTGCGGAGCTGTCCCGCAGTGTCGTACGGGATGACGTTTCTCGCGTCGCCGTTGGGGGCGGGATTTATTCCCTGAATGAAAACGGGAAGCCAGACGCCGGGGAAATTGTGCCCGTAACAGGCCGCCGGCGCGTCCGCATCGTAATGGAGGGTCAGGTTGACCCCTCCCGCCGTTTCGATCCTCGCCTGCAGGATGATATCCTCCGGGCGCAGACGTCCGGTCCCATCGAAGACCCGCAGGGAGGACGAGGAAAGATCGAAGGGCCTGCCGTCCAGATTGTACCCGTCGGAGGCCCAGAGGGGGGTCACCACCCCGAGGCCCACATCGCTGATCCTTCGGGTGGACATGGGATCCATGGCGTTTCCCGCCGCGTCAAAGATGGACGCATTGGTGGCGGCAGCCACCGTCACCAGGGCGGAGCCCGCTTCGTCCGCCGTCAGGGCGCCGTCCAGAAGAAGGAAGGCCTCCCGCACGCTGTGGGGCTGGATCCCCGTGGACAGGGGAGTCACCCCCACAACGGATTTTCCCCCGGCCCCGGCCAGGGTGAAATCCGCCCCCGTGATCTGCGTCGCCGCCAGATTGTCCCCGAAGACCGGCTCGGTGAACCGGACATAGATCTTGTCGTCCCCCGCCGAGGCCAGGGAGACCAGGATGGCCGGAGGCGCCCGGTCGATGATCTTCATTGGGGCGGCGGTGGAGGGAAGGAGGTTCCCCGCCAGGTCGGTTATGTAAGCCTCGGTGTGGTTGTAGCTGATGTTCAGTTCCTTGATCATCTCCCAGTCGGGGTTCTCCGCGATGTGCAGCGAAAAATAGGGGTCGTCCGGAGTGTTCACCGTGAAAAGAGGGTTGGCCGCCGCGGAGGAAAATCCCTGGTTGAAGGTGTTCACCAGCGGAACGACGTCCACCTGCTCGATCCGGAAGGCCAGCCTCTCCGGAGGTGAGGCGACGCCGGTGTAGTTCAGGGTCGAATCCCGCACCCCCCGGGGTCCGGGTCGGGTGTCCGGGTGGTCGTTGTCCGGGTCCCAGCCGGCGATCTCCGATGCGTTGTCCTGGATGAAGAAGTCGAAACGGTCCACCAGGCCGTTCACCGGCATGTCGTCGTCCCAGCTGACGATCTCGTAACGGTCCACCGACTGGGGCGAGAAAGCCGGGGGGTCCACGTCCCAGGCCGCTGCGGTAAGGCCCGCCTCCCCCCCGGAGTAGGGGGTGAAGAGGTCCGCCGCCAGCCGGGCGGTCTCGGTATGATCAAAGATGTTCCCCGCCAGGTCCACGATATGGGGGTTGGCCGGGACGGTGATGGCCGTCGCCTCCCCCGGGTCGGCCACTCCCGTGTGCCAGCCCGGCCACCGGGGGTCCGCCGGGTTGTTATTGATGTCGTAGCCCGAGAGAAAGATCTGCAGCCTGTGCGCTTCGGGCCGGTACAGAGAGTTGGTCACCGGATTGCCGTCCCGGGAACCCCTCTCCACCGGACCCACCCCATGAAAGTCCTCGTAGCTGAAGTACCCCGCCACAGTGACGGCGGCGGCGCCTCCCCCGGTGAGGTCCCCGCCCCGGTCCCCCGCCGCGGCGAAGGAGGCGCCGGCCCGCATGTTCCTCGCCGCAAGGGTGCCCGCCGCTGTGGCCGCCAGATCCGGGTCCGTCCCGATATTAACCGGCTCCGAGTAATGAAGGTCGAAGAAGTTGTGGGCGTCGTAGGAGGTGGAGGCGGGCGTGCTGTGGGCGGCCCGGCCGATCTCCACCTTCACCAGGGCAGGGGGTGTTTCGTCGGCGGTTCCTGTAAAGGCGGCGAAACCGTTATGCCCGTAGTTCCGGGCCATGGTTTTCCCCCGGGCGGCCCGGAAGAGCCCCTTGGGGAAGGAGATGTCCGGTATCGTCGTTCCCCACACCCCGCCGTTGCGTCCCTGGTAATCGGCGCTTCCGGCGGCTCCGGGACCCGCCCCCGTGGCGTCGGTGCTCCAGGTGGTGGTGTCGGTCCGGAGGTAGAAGAGGCTCAGGTTCCCCTCCCCGCTGGTGGTCGTCAGGGCGGTGAAAGGCGGCAGGTCGTCGTCGTCCACCAGGGCGGCGGTGAAAAACCGGGCCCCGTTATGGGCCGCCACCGACGGGGCGGCGGCATCTATCTCGCCGTTGGAGTTCTCCACGGGCATGGTGAAGGTGATCCGGATCACATTGTCCCGCACCGTCTGGACCGAGACAATCTCCGGCCGGCCGAACTGCCAGTTTGTATTCCCGCCGCCGTCGGTGACTCCCTGCCCCCCTTCCGGAGGGGGCCCTGCCGATGCCGCCGCCACCCAGCCCCCTTCCCCGTCGCCGTTTATGTCGGGGGAGTTCACCTGGGAGTTGGATACCGTCATGTTGAAGGCCGCCGCGTAGGGCGAGCCCCACATGTCCGCCGTTGCGGCTGCTGTGCCGTTAAAAACCGGGGCGCTTTTAGAGTTGTCCGGGATCCGCAGGGTCCACGGGGCCGTGCCGGTCATGTCCGCCCCGTTGACATAGAAGTTGCCGGTCACATCGACAGTGGCCCCCGCAAGATCCGAAAAAGATCCGCCGGTGCCGACGGAGAAAGCCCCCGTCCCCCCGTTGTAACTACCCCCGCCGGGGTAATAGGAAAAAGCCGTCGCGGGGAAATAGGCGAATCTCGTGTTGGGCCCTGTCCAGTCCTGGTCTTCCGGATCGTAGCCTGAGCCGAAGGCAACGAAGTCCCCCGCGGTCGTCACCGTTCTGCCGTTCAGGTTCCAGGCGCCCCGGTAGAAGACGACCCGCCCCGCCGAAAGATCACTCAGGAGGGTCACCGTCCAGCCCGGCAGATCCAGGTACAGGGTGGTTCCCGGCAGCTGCAGGGTCCCCGCCCCGGCGTCCCAGCCGCCGTCGGCAGAAAGAACCAGCCGCACCCCGCCGACGGGGGCGCTGTAGGTCTGGCTGTTGCCGCTCCGGTACTGCCCGCCACTCAGGGTCACGGCCCCTCCGGCGGATACCGTTACCGTGCCCGAGGCGCCGCTTGACCCCCCGGAGCCGATCCCTCCAAGGGCGACGTTATCTCCGGTGACGGACAGGTTCCCGAGAGCCAGGGCGCCTCCCAGAACGCCGGCGACGCCCACGTCCCCCCCGGTCCCGGCGGTTACCGTGAGGTTCCTGTTCGAGCCTGAGGAGTCCAGCGTCCCGCCGAAAAGGATGTCCGCCCCGGCGGGACTCCCGCCGCCGTCGGTGGAGTCCAGAAGGGTATCCGTCCCCAGGGTCGCCGGGCCCAGATAGCTCTGGGCCCCCGTGGTGGTTACCCCGCCGCCGTTTATCGCCGAAGTCCGGCCCGCCGCCACGCTCAGGTCCCCCAGAGCCAGGATTCCCCCCACCGGCTGGCTGAAGGTGGTGGCTCCGGCGCCGGTCACCGTCAGATCCCGGTTCGCCCCGAAGGAGTTCAGTGTGGAGGAGAAGAGGATGCCCGTCCCGTCCAGAACCGCATCGGCCCCCAGCAGAACCGCGTCCAGGTACGTCTGGGTTCCCGTGGTGGTGACGCCGCCGCCGCTTATCCTCGTCGTCCCGGCGGCGTCGGTGCTCAGGCCCGCCAGGGCGGAGACGGTGCCCACGGGCCCCCCGAAGACTGTGGTCCCCGAATCGTTCACCGTCAGATTTCGGGCCGCCCCGTCGGAGTCCAGGGTGGAACCGAAAGAGATCCCCGCTCCCGTCAGGATCGTGTCCGCCCCCAGCTGCACCCCGTCCTGGAAGCTCTGGACTCCGGCGGTGGTGACCGCCCCGCCGCTGATGACGGTGCTTCCCCCGGCGTCGGTGGAAAGCTCCGCCAGGTGCGGACCGGCCTGACCCACCGGCGCGCCCAGGGTGGTGGTCCCCGAGGCGTTCAGCCTGAGGTTCCGGGGCGTCCCGTCGGAATCCACCGCCCCCGCCAGACTGATGTCCCCGCCGTTGGCCTGGAGGACGACATGCCCGGTCAGGGTGACAGGCCCGTCCAGGCTGATGGCCGCCCCGCCGTTCGTGACGATGTCACCCTGGAGCATCACCGTGCCTGTCCCGCCGCCGTTGATCTGGGTGAAGGGACCCATGAGGTTGATGTCCGAGCCCGCCTCGTCGGGGGCTCCCGCGGTGTCGGTTATGGTCAGAACACCGGAGTGAGTTATCTCCACCCCGCCGGACAGGACGGACACGATGCCGGAGGAGACGGTCACATCCCCGGCGGTCACTTCCAGGTCGCTCCCCAGCTCCACGGCGTCGGAAAAAACCACATTCCCGCCGGTGGCGACGGTCGGGCTGGAGAGGGAATTGAAATGAATGAGGCTCGCGGCGGCGTCGGCGGGATCCAGGGTGATGTTTCCCGTAGTCGCGGTCAGGCTTCCGGTTATCCACAGGTCCCCGGCGGGATGAAGAAGTATGTTCCCCGCCCCGGTGGACAGGGCCCCGGAGACGGTGATGTCCCCGGACACGGTGGAGGCGTCAAAATCCCCCGTTGCCGCAGCCGCGCCGATGCCGAAACCGTCGGCGTCCCTCAGGGTCACAGTCCCGGCGGATACGACGGTGACCAGGCCGAAGCCGTTGTCGTTCCGGTTAAGGGTGATGGGGAAGGCGCCGGTGTCCAGGTTCAGGGTCCCTCCCACCGCGACCGCCGCGGTCTGGCTGACGGCGCCCCCGGCCTTCAGCGAAAAGCCCGCCGCCGCCGTATCCACTCCCACCACCCCCGACACCGTCCCCAGGGACACCGCCCCCGCGTCGGTGTAGGACAGATCACCCCCGGTGACGGCGGCGGCGAATACCGCCGCGTGGTTCCCCGCCTGGTTCAGGGAGAAGGGGTTCACCCCGGAGCCGACCCCCGTCACCGCCAGGCCGCCGGCCGTTATGGCTCCGGCGGTCTGGGAGATCCCGTCGGCGGATGCATGGAGCCGCACCGTTCCGCCTCCGGCGGACAGGTTCGCCCCCAGCGCCACGGACTGCCCGGAGAGGCTCAGGGTGGTCCCCGCCCCGGAGGTGGAAACGGGACCCGAAACCGTGAGGTTCCCGGCGGCGCTTATGGTCACATCGTTGGTGATGGTCCCTCCGGTGACGGGCCCCGTCACCGTAAGGCCTCCGGGGGAATTGTTCAGCGTGAACGCCCCTCCCCGCCGCACCGTCCCCAGCGAAACCACGCCGTTGTCCCGGTTCAGGACGATGGCCCCGCCGGTCTCCGCCGTCAGGACCCCCGCCAGGACGCTCGTCGCCAGGGCCTGGGTCACCGTCCCGGTTATCATGTCCCCCGCCTGCCCCAAAACCACCGTCCCGCTGGAGGCGGAGATGTCCCCCAGCAGGGCGTTGCCGGCGTTCCGCACCACAACGGCGGCGGCGGACGCGGAGGAGGTGCTCAGGGTCCCGGCGGAGAGGTCCACATTCCCGCCTCCGCCGTCGATGAGGATCGTGCCCGTACCCTGAGCGGTCACATCGTGTCCCACCGTGACCCCCGCGCCTGCGAGGGAGACCGACCCGTTCCCCCCGGTGGTGGTGACATCGTTGCCCGTGGTCAGGGCGCCGGCGGCGGTGATCGTGATACTCCCGGCGGAGCTGGTCACCGGTCCCGCCCCGGAGCCCAGCTGGAGGGCCGTGGCCTCGGAGATATACACATCCCCCGCGGCGGACAGAACCAGGGTCCCCACATCGGTGTCCAGGGCCCCCGTCCCGGATGCCCCCACCCCCCCGGCGGAAACGATGGTGAGAAGGCTGGTGGAACCGGGGGCGCCGATCCGGGAGGGGTCAGCGGCCTCGATGATGCCCCCCGCCGTGGTGGTCAGCGTGATGGGCCCGTTATTCAAAGACTCCACCACATCCAGGGTCATCTGGGCCCCGGAGGTGACGCTGATGGCCCCCGAGCCGGTCTCCAGCAGGGAATCGGCGTCCATGGTGACGGCCCTCGACCCGGTGATGGCGATGGTCCCCGCCCCGGCCGTGGAGACCGTGCCGTCCAGAAGCATGGAGTTGATTCCGGTGGTGCTGATGGTGATGTTTCCGCTGCCGGAGCTTATGCCGATTCCGTTGCCCAGGGTGAAGCCCGCGCCGGACAGGATATCCACCTTCCCGGCGCCGTGGGCGGTGATCCCGCCGTTCACCACGATGCCCGCCCCCGCCGCGCTCCTGAGGCTTATCCCCGCGTTGTCCTGACTCGTGGACAGGGAGGGGCTTCCCGCCGTCACCGTGATCGTCCCCCCGCCCTGGATCTCCACCGGGTCCCGGAACACCGCGGTATTCACCGTCACCGCCCCGGAGAACAAGTCCCCCAGGGTGATGGAGGAAAAACCGTCCGCCAGATAGCCGATTTCCGTGTCGGTGAGGTCGAACTGCGGCCCCGCGGCCCCTAGGGAAACGAGCCTTCCCGCCGAGACGGGCTTCACACTCAGGGCCCCGGTTCCGGACACGGCCCCCCCCAGGGTCATCG
>JAKQWJ010000106.1 GCA_029562045.1 Spirochaetota bacterium
GACCCGGAGGTCCGTATCCGGAGCAGCGGAGCCCCCACCGGGACCGAGAAGCCCTCCTCCACGAGAAGGGTTTCCACCCTGCCCGCCACGGGGGAGTTCAGCTCCAGCGCCGCCTTGTCCGCCTCCGTCTCAGCCAGCAGCGTTCCCTCCTCCACCGGGTCCCCGGGTTTGACCTTCCACGCCATGACCGACACCGACTCGTCCGCGGGACTGGAGCCCAGGGCTTTCACGACGAAGACCCCGTCCCCGTCGCCCTCGCCGGAACGCCACTCCATGGCCCCCTCCAGGAGCCCCACCGCCGCCTCCAGCGTCTTTCGGAAGGAGGGCAGCACCTCCAGCTGATTCTCGAAATTGTACGGGACCCAGGTGTCCGCCCGGGCCAGCCTCCGGATGGCCACGGGCGCCCGGGCCTTTTCCGCCACCGTGGCGGCGATCTCCGCTCCCATGCCGCAGGTCCGGCTGTCTTCATGGACCACCAGGAGCCGCCCCGTTTTCTCCGCGCTCGTCAGGACCGTCTCCTCGTCCCAGGGCACGATGCTCCGCAGGTCGATCACATCCGCATGGGCGGAGGCGCTCTCCAGGGCCGCCGCAGCCCGCAGACACAGGTCCACCGTGTTGCCCCAGGCCACCAGGGTGATGTCCCCGCCCCGACGCAGAAAACGGGCCCGTCCCGGAGGAACGAACAGGTCCCGGGGCGCCGCCGCCGTGGCCCTGCTCCGGTCGTTCAGCAGGGTTTTCGGGTACAGGAAGATGGTGGGCCTGCCGGAATCGAAGGCGGCGTTCAGCAGTCCCGCCGCGTCCGCCGCGGTGGAGGGCATGAAAACGTCCAGCCCCGGGGTGTGGGCCGCCAGAGCCTCCATGCTGGAGGCGTGAAAGGGGCCCAGCCCGGGCCGGTAACCTCCATACGTGGCCATGACGATGACCGGCGCCTGCCAGGACCCGTCGGTGCGCCAGTGCATGCTGGCCAGCTCGGAAAAGATCTGGTTGTAGGCCACGGGCATGAAGTCGGCGAACTGCAGGAAGGCCACGGGCCGGTCCCCCGCCAGGGCCCGGCCCACCGAATAGCCCAGAATCGTGGATTCCGCCAGCGGCGAGTTCACCACCCGGCCGGGAAAGGTCTCCGACAGACCCCGGGTCAGTCCGAAGACATCCCCCTTGGGGTCCTCGATGTCCTCTCCGAAGAGAAAGACCCGGGGGTCCGAAGCGAGTCTTTCCCGCAGAGTCTCCCGCAGGGCCTCCAGCATGGTCATGCCCGCTCCGTTCGCCCCATCCTCCCGGCCCCGGCTCTCCCGGGAAGGGTCCCGCAGTTCCGGAGACAGGGGTCTGGCGGCATCGAAAACCGCCGCCGGGTCCCGGGAACGCTGGACCCGTCGGGCCAGTTCCGTCAGATCCCGCCGGATGGCCTCCTCCCGGCGATCCAGCGTTTCCGCGCTCACCCCGCGGTCCACCAGAAGGTCCCGAAGCCGGACCACCGGGTCCCCCTCCCGGCGGGCCCGGAGGATCTCCTCCTCCCTCCGGTACAGCCTCTGATCGTCGGCGTTGGAATGGCTGGCCAGTCTCTCCACCCCGGCGACGACGATCCGGGGCCGCCGGGTCTCCCGGATCTTTCCCACCTCTTCCTGGAAGACCCGGTACATCTCCTCCGCCCGTCGGCCGTCGGCGTAACGGATGGGCGTGCCCAGGAAAGACTCCTCCCGGCCCTCCGCGGTGGAGTACATGGTCTTTCCCCCGGTCCGGGTGGAGATTGCCAGGCCGTTGTCCTGGACCAGGAAGAGAACCGGAAGCCCGTCCCGGGCCGCCTGCCCCACCGCCTCCATAACCTCCCCCTGCTGGGTGGTGCCGTCTCCCAGGGAGCAGAGGGCCAGGGGCCTCTCCGGCCGATCCTTGATCACCGCGGCGATGCCCGCCGCCTGCAGCGCCCCGTTTCCCACCGGCGTGGGGATGCTGAGGATGTTGACCCGGGCGCAGGACACCAGGGCGTGCATCTGCCGGCCCCGGCTGAAGGACCCGTCCTTGGCGAACAGGGACAGAAGCAGTTCCTCCGGACTCATCCCCCGGGCCAGCATCAGGGCGCGGTCCCGGTAATGGCAGTGCAGGTAGTCCTCCGGTATGAGATGGGGGGCCAGGGCGGCCATGGCCTCGTGGCCCCCGCAGCCGACGAAGAAGGAAGCCTCCCCCCGGCCCGCGTAGCTCTGTTCCAGATCGTCGATTTCCCGGCTGGTAAACATCTGCAGGTAAATCGGAACCAGCGCCTCCGGCGCCGGCAGCTGGGGTTCTGTCCTGTTCATCTATCATCCTCCGCCCGGGCGGGCCAGGCACAATCCGCGGTTTTCTTCCGCATTTATGACGCATCCCGGGGGAGGAAGGTTGCAAAAAAAAACGGCCGGAATGGCTTCCGGCCGTCGGATGGGGGATGACCCTCTCCCGGTTACTTCCCCAAAACCATGGCTCCCACGTCGCTCCTGGCGTCGGTGATGGGCCGGATCCCGAACTTGTCCACCAGAACCTTCAGAACGTTGGGGGACACGAAGGCCGGCAGAGTGGGCCCCAGGCGGATCCCCTTGACCCCCAGGAAGAGCAGGGCCAGCAGGACCGCCACGGCCTTCTGCTCGTACCAGGCGATGTCGTAGGAGATGGGAAGCTCGTTGATATCCTTCAGGCCGAAGACCTCTTTCAGCTTCAGGGCGATGAGAGCCAGAGAATAGGAGTCGTTGCACTGCCCCGCGTCCAGGACCCGGGGGATGCCGCCGATGTCTCCCAGATTCAGCTTGTTGTAGCGGAACTTCGCGCAGCCCGCGGTGAGGATGATCGTGTCTTTCGGAAGCTCCCGGGCCACCTCGGTGAAGTAGTTCCGGGCGGGCTGGCGCCCGTCGCAGCCTCCCATCACGACGAACCTCTTGACGGCGCCGGATTTGACCGCGTCCACCACCTTGTCCGCCAGGGCCAGAACCTGGGCGTGGGCGAAGCCGCCGACAATGGTCCCCGTCTCGATCTCCTGCGGGGGGGGGCAGGTCCTGGCCAGGGCGATGATCTCGGAGAAATCCTTCTTCCCTCCGGCGGGGCGGTCAGGAATGTGCCTGGCCCCGGGATAACCCGCCATGCCGGTGGTGAAGATGCGGTTCTTGTAGGAGTCCTTCACCGGGACGATGCAGTTGGTGGTCATCA
>JAKQWJ010000133.1 GCA_029562045.1 Spirochaetota bacterium
ACCCCCTGGAACTTCACCACCGGACAGATCCTCTGCTTCCTCATGATTCTGGGGGGAGCGGCGTCCCTCATGGTTTTCCATCGGATGAGCGGAAGCGTTCCGCTTCCGGAGGATGGCCCCCGGAGCCGGGAGACCCACCGGAAGGCCTCCCGGAAAATTCGAAAAAAACTGAAGTAGGGTTCCCTGCCGGCGATTTTCAGGCGGTCCGCGGCCGAGATTGACCATGCCGACCTAATGGAATAGGATTGGTCCACCAACCATGAAAAACCAGGATCATGCCTTCAAACTGGGTCTCGATGTGGGCTCCACCACCGTCAAGGCCGTCGTCCTCCACCCGGAGACCTCCGAAATACTCCACCGCCGTTACCTCCGGCACAACGCCCGGCAGACCGAGACCGTCCACGATGTGCTCCAGGACATATTCCGCCTCTTCCCGGGGGAAACCTACCGAACCGCCGTCTGCGGCAGCGGGGGACGGACCATCGCGTCCCTGATCCACGCCTTCTACATCCAGGAGGTGGTGGCCAACTCCATCGCCGTGAAGACCTTCCATCCCCGGACCCGGGTGGCGGTGGAGCTGGGGGGCCAGGACGCGAAGATCGTCTTTTTCCACTACGACCAGGCAACCCGCCGCCTGGTGGCCTCGGACATGAGGATGAACGGCAGCTGCGCCGGCGGCACCGGGGCCTTCATCGACGAGGTGGCGAGCCTGCTGAAAATTCCGGTGGAAGAGTTCGAAGCCGCCGCCGCCCGGGGGACCCATGTGTACGACATTTCCGGGCGCTGCGGTGTCTTCGCCAAGACCGACATCCAGCCTCTGCTGAATCAGGGGGTGTCCCGGGAGGACATCGCCCTGTCCAGCTTCCACGCCATCGCCAAGCAGACCATCGGCGGCCTGGCCCAGGGACTGGAGCTGCGCCCCCCCATCGTTTTCGAAGGGGGCCCCCTGACCTTCAACCCCACGCTGATCCGCGTCTTCGCCCAGCGCCTGGGCCTGGGGGAGGGGGACATCGTCCTTCCCCGGTTCCCGGAAACCCTGGTGGCCCACGGGACGGCCCTCTCGGTGGATGCAATGTTCGGGGACCGGCCCTCGGAGTTCGACCCCGCCCAGGCCCTGACGGCCCTGGGGACCTATCGGGAACATCTGACCCTGGAGGTCCCGGACGCGAAAAAAACATTCTTCTTTTCCGCCGCCGAAAGGGAGGCCTTTCAGGAGAGGCACAAACCCGCCCCCCGCCCTGTTCCCACGCCGGGTAAGCCCCTGCGGGCCTATCTGGGGGTCGACGCAGGCTCCACCACGACGAAGTTCGTCCTTCTGGACGAAAACGAGGGGGTGGTGGACAGCTTCTACACCAACAACGACGGCGAGCCGCTGCGGGTCATCCGCCGGGCCCTTCTGGACCTGCGGGACCGCTACCGCAGTCTGGGGATCGATCTGGAGATCATCGCCGTGGGGACCACCGGCTACGGGGAGGTTCTTTTCGCCAAAGCCCTGGGGGCGGACCACCACACGGTGGAGACGGTGGCCCACGCCGCGGCGGCTTTGAAATATGTCCCCGGCGCCGGCTTCATTCTGGACATCGGCGGCCAGGACATGAAGGCCATATCCATCGCCAACGACGTGGTGACGGGGATCACGCTGAACGAGGCCTGCTCCGCCGGCTGCGGCTCCTTTCTGGAAAACTTC
>JAKQWJ010000134.1 GCA_029562045.1 Spirochaetota bacterium
CCCCCCTGCCTCCGTTCACCGCCCGGGTCACCTCCAGCATGTCTTCAGCGCCGGGAGACTGGAACACCCCGCCCACGGAGCAGCCGTCCAGGAGCCCCCGGCCGACGTAGCCCATGAAGAGGGGGAGATGCCCGGAGCCCCCGCCGGATACGATGGCCACCCCGCCGGTTTTTCCCGCCCCGGCGCGGACGATGCGGCGGAGGTTCCCGTCCACGCAGGAAAGCCTGTCCGGATGGGCCGCCAGGATTCCCTCCAGGAAGTCGTCCACGAAACGGGCGGGATCGTTGATGATTTTTTTCATTCAGGTCTCCTGTGATAAAACCCCGGATCCGGGGGCGCAGGACCCCGGGCCGGACACGGGTCCGGACCGGGAAGCCCGGGCCTCAAAGGTTCCGGGTCCGGGCCCAGGGGCCCGGATCCAAAGGCCCGGACCCTTGGGTCCGGACCCAAGGGTCCGGCCTCATCATTTTTTCGTCGACGCGATGATGTCTTCCACCATCCGGTCCACCGAATAGGTGGGGACCCAGCCCAGGTCTTCCTTCGCCCGACGGCAGTCGATGGTCCAGGTCTTGTATCCTTCCACCACCGCCATGATGGTCGGGTCGGGCTTGTAGGAGAACTGGGCGGTGGGGATCCTTTTTTTCACCTCCGCCACCATCTTCTCCACCACCACGTTTCCGGAGGAGATGTTGTAGATCCTGCGCTCCGCCCTGGGGGCCGTCATGAGCTTGACCAGCGAATCCACCGCGTCCTTGATGTACACCACCGGGTATGAGGTGTCCGGAGTCACCTCGATGGCGTAGGGCTCGCCCAGGGCGGCTTTTTCCGGGATGTAGGAGGTGAAGAGACTGGCCGAGCCGGTGGCGGCCTTTCTGCCGGAACCGGTGACGGCGGCGAAGCGCACCGCCCGGAAATCCAGACCGTGGCGGCGGTGATACAGAAGTCCGGTCTGCTCCGCCATGAGCTTGGTGACCCCGTACCAGCCGTCGGGTTCGGTGGCCATGTCCTCGGTGATGGGCTGGGGGAGACCCCTGCCGTAGACGCCGATGGTGCTGGCCAGAACGACCCGCCTTTTTCCGTTGGCCAGGGCCGCCTCCAGAAGGTTGAAGGTCCCGCCCCAGTTCACCGCCACCGCCGCCTGGGGGTCCCGGTCGCAGCCGGCGGTGAGGATCCCCGCCAGATGGACGATGGGATCCGTGGAACCCGACTCGGCCACCAGGCCCGCGATGGCCGCCCGGTCCCGGATGTCTCCCTGGCGGAACTCCGCCTTGCCCTTCCAGCCGTCGATGACCTCCTGGGCCGGGCTGGAATAATCGAAAGCCAGGACCTTTTTCCCCTGCGCGATCAGTGTGTTTACCAGGGACTGACCCAGAAAACCGCCCGCCCCGGTGATGAATACCGCCATTGCAATCCTCCTGCTGTTCCGATGAGTGCTGACCTCCGGATTATATCTGCATCCCCCGCAATCCTGCAAGGTCCGGGGGTTCAGTAGATGTCGTGAAAATCCCGGATGCGGGAGAAGCCCCGGAGCTTGTTCATGGCTTTTTCCTGGATCTGGCGGACCCGTTCCCGGGTTATGCCCAGCATCTTCCCCGTTTCCTCCAGGGTGAAGGGCCCCTCGCCGTCCAGCCCGAAGCGGAGCTGGATGATTTTCTTTTCCCTTTCGCTGAGCTGGCGCAGCACCTGCCCCAGAGTGTCCTGCAGGGTGAGGTGAAAGACCAGGTCGAAGGGTTCGGCGGATGTCTCGTCCCGGATCAGGTCCGCCAGCCGGGTGGAGTTCTCCTCGTCCACCGTGGAATCCAGCGACGCGGTCTCCTGGGTCAGTTTCATGATGTCCATGACCTTGCCGGGAGGGATGTTCATGTATTCCGACATCTCCTCGCTGTTGGGGTCCCGCCCCAGCTCCTGGGTCAGGTGCTTGGCGACGAAGTAGCATTTTTTTATGGTGTTCAGCATGTGGATGGGGATCCTGATCACCCGCCCCTTGTCGGCCAGACTCTTGATGATGGCCTGACGGATCCACCAGGTGCCGTAGGTGGAGAAGCGGCAGCCCTTGGTGTAATCGAAGCGTTCCACCGCTTCGATGAGTCCGATGTTGCCCTCGTCAATCAGGTCCAGCAGCGTAAGACCCCGGTGCTGATATTTTTTGGCGATGGAAACCACCAGCCGGAGGTTCGAATTGATCATCCGGTTTTTCTGATGGCGCAGCTCCTCTTCGAGTTTCTTCTGCGCCTTTCTGCCGAGATTCTCCGAATCAATGAGAGTCGCGCGGAGGTTCTGGATCGTCTCTCCGATTTTCTGTTCGTCCTCGGCGGTGAGGAGGGAGTACTGGGATATCTGCTTCAGGTACAGGGCCAACGGATCGGTGTCGCCGGACTTCTGCGGTTTCTTCGGCGTCCCCCGAGGCGCTGCTTTCTTTTTTTTCATTCAGGCGTCTTTTTTTTGTATTGAAATGAATTGAACCGCCACCCTCTTTAACCTACCACGAGAAATGCACGCAGTCAACGAAACCTTCCTTCCCCGGGGAAGGAAGTCTCCTTCCCCGGGGCGCGCCCGCCGGGGAGAACTCCGCCTCATATCCGGGGGGCGTCTTCGGGCCGGACCGGTTTGCCGTCCTTGTAGACGATGAAGTAGAGGTTGGGCTTCAGCTCGTAGGGGTGCAGCCCC
>JAKQWJ010000145.1 GCA_029562045.1 Spirochaetota bacterium
GTCTGTCCAGAGCGGAGGTCTCGGCGCCTGAATGTGACGGCAGCATCGCTGCGGTCATAATAGTGGTCCTCCAGCTTGATTTCCACATTCGGGTCGGAGGAGAGATTGGGACCGTCATAGGTATAGGAAGGGAAGGGAGGATAATCCTGCTGGATGAAATACTCGCTGTGGTTGAAAACCCAGTCGCCGTCGATGCCTGTGTGGTTGGGCACCATGTCGCTGGCCAGCCGGATGCCCCGCTTCCAGCAGCGGCGCCGCAGTTCCGCCAGGGCTCCCCATCCCCCCAGTTCCTGGGCCACCTCGTAGTCGTCCAGCGAATAGGCGGAGGCCACCGCGTCGGGGTTGCCGCACTTTTCCTTGATCCGCCGGGACGCCCGGGACCTCTCCCAGAGGCCGATGAGCCACAATCCGTTGATGCCCCGGGCGGCCAGCAGGTCCAGCTCCCCGTCGGGCACGTCATCGAGGGTCGCGATTCTCCGCCCGTAGCTCCGGGACAGCTGATCCAGCCACACCAGGGTGCTCTTGGCGATGAGCACCACCTTGGGCATCCAGTCCCGGTCGGGGCTGAACCGTTCGAACTCCTCGTCGGCGTAGCCGGCCCCGGTGTAGCTGTACACTTCCGTGGGACCCGGCCCGACGCCCCAGCGGGCCTTCTCCTCCTCCCGGATGACGTCCATGCTGCGCAGAAGCCGTTCCAGGAAGCGGCCCAGCAGCAGCCCCCAGCGCCGTCGGATATAGTCCAGCTGCCCCGTCAGGGAATAGGGACTGGCCAGGGCGGGGGCCTTCAGCATGTCCGCCAGGGACTCGTTGTCGGGGCCGAACTTCGGCTGGTCGGCGAAAAAGTCCTTGAGCCCTCCGATCATCCTCAGGTATACGGTCCGTCCCCGGAGGTCGGTGTCGTCGAAGAACTCCCCGAAGGGCGCGAAGGCGGGGTTGTCGTTGGCCAGCCACAGAAGCAGCATCTCCTCGAAGACTATCTCCTCGTTGGAGACCCCGTCGGTGACGGCCTTGAGGTATTCCGCCGGGGAAACCTCCCCCCGGTGGACCGCCAGAGGCGGAAAATCCCGGACAAAGAACTCCAGCGCCCCCCGGACCTTGTTCAGGCCGATCCGCCCCTTTACGAACTCCAGCGCCTCGGAGAAGATCTTGTTTCCGTATTTTTCCCGGTACAGGGTGACCACATAGTGCAGGATCTCGTCGATGAGCCCCATGGCATTGAGCTGCCCCGCCTTCACCGCCTGGTCGGGGCGTCGGGCCGCGTCCCTCCTGCTGTTGACCAGGGCGGCGAAGTTCCTGACCGCGGGGAAGTCCGCGAACACCACATTGCCGCGGATGGAGAAAAGAGCCTCGTCGAAACCATACTTTTCCCGCGCTTCCCGGGAAATGTGAAACTCCCGGGGAGATCCTTCCCGGGGATGAAAATCTCCGGGTCCCTCCAGAACCCGCAGCCGGATGCCGTAAACCGATGGAAGGGCCTTGTTCATGGTTTCTCCTTGCGTTGCTCAGGGTTGCCGCCGGACAAGGGGGCGGCATGGCGTTCCCGCAGTAAGGCGCGGATTTTTTCCGTCAGAGACTCGTGGGCGCGGAAATCCTCCAGCGTAAAGGGGGTGCGGTAGGACCAGTTCGTGTCCGTCACCGTTCCCGGAACATTGATCCGCTCCTCCGACGGGTCCGCGGTCCGGAACTCCGGCGTGAGGGCCAGAAAATCCTGGAGCTGGAACATGGCGAGGATGGAGCCCGTCCGGAGCAGCCCGGCGAAAACCCGTTCCGCCGCGGCGACGGAATAATCGGGAGTCGGCGATTCGGGGATTCCCAGGGCGCGGCGGAAGGCCTCCCGGTCCGCCTCGTTCTCCCACCAGTCCCGGAGGGTGGTGGTGTCGTGGACCGAGGCGGCGCAGACCGAAAGTCGGGGATACTCCCCGGGGGGAATGAAGGGTTCTCCGGGCTCCCGATAGCGGCGCGTCCACCGGGGAATGCGGAGACCGAGGATGCCCAGTTCCTCCAGCACCCGGGGGACCGATTCGGGCACCACCCCCAGATCTTCGGCGCAGGGCAGCATTTCCGTGGTCTCCTTCATGAAACTGAGGAGTTCCCGCCCCTCCCGACGCCAGCGCTCCTCCGAATCCCGGTAATAATCCGTCATGAGCCGGGAAAAAACCCGTTTTTCGCCGTCATCCAGAGACCTGTAGGACTTCGAAGACTCCCGGTACCAGGCGGGGGCGAAGGAGTCGGGACCCGTGGCGATGAGCGCCCGGTCCCGGTACCAGGACAGGAGGGCCTTCGTTTTCTCCGGAGGCAGCCCCAGACCCTCGATCCGGGCCTCCCCCACTCCCTCCCGGAAGAGGTAGAGATCCTCCTCCCCCAGCCTTTCAAAGAGCTCCCGCCGGATCCGTTCGGCGTCCTCCCCGAGAACCCCGCGGATCTCGGCGCCGGGCACATGGGGAAGGGTGAGCCAGCGGATCCTTTCCCGGGAGAAGCCTCCGTCCTCCAACTCCCGGCGCATGACGGACCGGGACGGGTTGAAGAACCCCAGCGCCCCGGAGGCTTCCTTCTCCGGCACCGCCCAGATCCGGAAGAACCCCAGAACGTGGTCGATCCGGTAGGCGTGATAGAACAGGTCCGCCCGGCGCAGCCTTTCCTTCCAGAAGGAATACCCCTCCCGCCGCAGCGCTTCCCAATCGTAGACGGGAAAACCCCAGTTCTGACCCGATACGGAAAACATGTCCGGAGGGGCCCCAGCCCGGAGATCCCGCCGGAAGAACTCGGGACGGGACCAGACATCGGCGGAATCTTCGCTCATCAGGATGGGGAGGTCCCCTTTCAGGAAAACTCCCATCCCGTCCAGAGCCTCCGCCGCCTGACGGAACTGCTCTTCCAGCCTCTTCTGCATCCAGGCATGGAAGAGAAGATCCCCCCTCCGTTCCGCCCTGTCCCACTCCCGGTCGATGTCCCGCTCCGACGGGCGGACCAGCTTCTTCCAGTGGATCCACGAGGCGCCGCCATGCTCCTCCTTCAGGCTGCAGAACAGGGCGTAGGCCCGGATCCAGGGGTTGTCCGCCATCCAGCCCGTCAGATCCCCGTCGGCGGCGATCTCTTTCGCGGCGAGCCGATAGATCTTCCGCGCCAGATCGAGCTTGGCCTCCAGGACGCGGTGAAAGTCGATTCTGGGCGAAGCCTCCAGCCGGCCGCGGAGTTCATCGATTTCTTTCCTGACTGCCCCTGCCTTCCCGGTGGAAGATCTCAGCTCCGGAAGGGCGCCGAGCCGGACATACAGGGGGTGCAGGGCGTGGGCGGAGAGGGCGCTGTAGGGGGAGGG
>JAKQWJ010000153.1 GCA_029562045.1 Spirochaetota bacterium
TCGGTAAACCGTGTCATAGCTTGCTCCTCGTCCTAATGCTGGAGCAAAACTACTACACCCTGACTCGTCCGAAAAAGGTGGGGTTTATTTGACGGTTACTCCGCTCCTGCGCACCTTCCGCTCCTACCGTCGCGCGACCGGCTGCGGGCGATCTTCAGCATTTAAGGCTAAAAGAATCTTCAATACTAAGGTCGCCCGCTAGCCGGTTTCGACTCCCTTCGGAACTGTAAACAAAAAAAGAAGGCCCTTCGCAAAGAAGGGCCTTGTACAGCGAGCGAAGGGAGTCGAACCCTCGTCACGAGCTTGGGAAGCTCGGGTAATGCCGTTATACGACGCTCGCAGGAAAACCGTACCCTGTCATACTGCCCCAAATGGGGGCATTCTGTCAATACCGGGATCTCCGATTCCGGGCCCGCGGGCGCCGGCCATCCCCCGGGGCGTCAGAAAACGATGGTGCATCCAGAGCCGGCGCGGCGGCGGCATCCTCGCGGCAATGACAAAAAAAAAGGCGCTCCCGCGGGACCGATGGGTCCGCCGCCGAGGAGCGCCTCCGCCGGCCCGCCTTCGGGGCGGCTGAAATCAACGCGGCGCTCCCCCGGGCCAACGCGTCCGCAGCGGGGGCACGCCTCGGGCGGCCCGCCCCTTCCCGGGCAGTCCGCCCCGGACCGTCAAAAAAGGTAGCGTTCGATGAGCATCACATAGCCCAGCATGGTCCCCACCGCCAGGAGATGGGTGAAGATGACCCCCTCCGCCGCCAGATGGGGGGCGCTGTCGTACTTCATGGCCAGGGTCACCGAATTGACGCTGGCGGGGGTGGTGTTGACCAGCATGAAAATGATCAGGGCCTCCCGGCCGATCCTGCCCCGGAGCAGCAGGGCCAGACCGAAGAGGACCCCCGGGACCAGGATGTTCCGCACCAGCCCTACCAGGATGTTCCACAGATCGAACTTCAGGGCGCTGGGGCCGAGCTTGTAGATCTGGGTCCCGGCGATCATCAGGCCGAAGAGCAGCGTGGGCTGCCCGATCACCTGGAGGGCGTCCAGAAGGAGGGACGGAATGAACCGGTTCAGACCGGTGAGCACGAAAAACACCCCGGCGACGGTGGAAACCATGCCGGGGGAAAAAACGTTCCGCAGAGTCTGCCGGGTCCCCTGGTTCCCCGCCACGATGGCCACCCCCAGGGTCCACAGAAGGATGATGGAGCCCAGGTTCGCCACCGCCAGCAGCGCCGCCCCCTTTCCCGGAAGGAGGAACTGGGCGAAGGGGAGGGCCATGACGAAAAAATTGTTCATGGTGCCGTGCAGCAGAAGCATCCGGTGACGGTCGCCGGAGAAACCCGCCAGGCGGGACAGAAGGAAAGCCAGGGCGAAGCCGGTGAAGTGAGTCACCAGGGACAGAACCGGAAGCCACAGGTTGGAGAGAATATCCTGGGGGCTCAGGTTCCCCACGATGGACGAGAAGATCATGCAGGGCCAGATGAAATCGATCATCAGGCGGCTCATGTCCTTCTCCCCCTCCTCGGATATCCATTTCATCTTTTTCGCCAGGATGCCCGAGGCCATGACGAGGATGACGAAAAGGATCTTGTCCGCGATGGAAAAGAAGTATTTCATAGGGCGATCCAGCTATACCATGATTTCCCGCCCGGTTCAATGGCTCCCGGTCGGGGGAGGCGGTCCGGGGGAGACGGCCGCGGGTTGAGCTTCCCTCCCCCTCCGTGGTAACGTGAATCGGCAACCGCGCATCGAAGAGGAATGAATATGGTGGAACTGGATTTCAAAAAACTGGACGGCCTGGTCCCCGTCATCGCCCAGGATTGGCGGACCGGCGAGGTGCTGATGCAGGCCTACGCCAACCCCGAGGCCTGGCGGCTCACTCTGGAGACGGGCATCGTCCATTACTGGTCCCGGTCCCGGAACAAACTATGGAAGAAGGGTGAGTCCTCGGGGAATCTGCAGAAGGTGAAGGAGATCCGGGTGGACTGCGACGAGGACTGCGTTCTCATCAAGGTGGAGCAGATCGGCGGGGCCGCCTGCCACCTGGGGTACCGGAGCTGTTTCCACCGGAAGCTCGAAAAAGGCGGCCTCGTGGTGGACGGGGTCCAGGTCTTCGACCCGGACAAAGTGTACGGAGGTTGACGCCATGGGAGAAAAAAAACTGAAGCTGGGCCTCCCCAAGGGGAGTCTGGAGAACTCCACGCTGGAACTTTTCCGCAGGGCGGGGTGGGAGATCACCCTCTCCAGCCGGAACTATTTTCCCACCATCGACGACCCGGACATTTCCTGCTCCCTGGTTCGGGCCCAGGAGATGGCCCGATACCTCGAGGCGGGGGTCCTGGATCTGGGACTCACGGGCTACGACTGGATTCTGGAAAACCAGTCGAAGGTGGAGATAGTCTCGGACCTGGTCTATTCCAAGGCCAGCGCCCGGAAGGCCCGATGGGTCCTGGCGGTGCCCATGAACTCCCCCATCCGCAGCATTGAGGACTGCGCCGGGAAGCGCATCTCCACCGAGCTGGTGGCCTTCACCAGAAGGTACTTCGCGGAGCGGAACATCCCGGTGGAGGTGGAGTTCTCCTGGGGGGCCACGGAGGCCAAGGTGGTGGAGGAGCTGGTGGACGCCATCGTGGAGGTCACCGAGACGGGTTCCACCATCAAGGCCCACGGCCTGGAGATCATCCACACCCTGCTGGAAACCAACACGAAGCTGGCGGCCAACCCCGAGAGCCTCCGGGATCCCTGGAAGAAGCGGAAAATCGATCAGATCGCCCTGCTCCTCAAGGGGGCCCTGAACGCGGAAAAAATGGTGGGCCTCAAGATGAACGTTCCGGAGGATTGCATCGGCGCGGTGATGCAGGTGCTCCCCAGCCTTACCTCCCCCACCATGGCCAGGCTCTACAATTCCAGCTGGGTGTCCATGGAGTCGGTGGTGAGCCAGCAGACGGTGCGGGAAATCATCCCCCGCCTCATCGCCGCCGGGGCGGACGGCATCATCGAATACCCCCTGAACAAGATGGTGATGCGGGAATAGGGGGATCTCCCTCCCCGGACCGACCTCGGAAAGGGGGCGGACGGCCCGAAAGGAACGGCGGCCAGAAGGCCGCCGGGAGGGCCTACTTTCTGCTCAGATGCAGCGCGAAGCCGGCGACCTCCGTATCCAGATAGGCGACCTTCATGACCCCGCCCTCGATCTTGACCGTGTCCTCCAGGAGCCCGATGCCCCGGCGGCGGAAGGCCGCCGCGGCCCTCTCCACACTGGTCACCGCCATGGCGATGTGGCCATGGGCGCCGATCCTGGAGTGCTTCATGATCTCGAAGGGTTTTCCCACGAAGGCCGAGGAGTTGCCGTCCTTGACGGGCATCTTGAAGAACCCCGCCAGGATCTCGGCGGTTTTCAGCGCCTCCGCCCCGTCCCGGGAGTTGATCCCGATGTGCAGAAGTTCGTAACCGTGCACCGCGGCGGTGGCCTCGGAGGTGAGCCGGGTGATCTCGTCGAACCTGCCCCCGGAGATGAGGTTTCCCGGGACCATCCAGGAGCCCCCCACCGCCACGATCCTGTTCCAGGCAAGATACGCGGCCATGTTGCCCTGGTTGATCCCGCCGGTGGGGATGAAGGAGACGTCCCCGTAGGGGGCCGCCATGGCCTTCAGCATCTCCAGGCCCCCGGAGGGTTCGGCGGGGAAGAACTTCAGGACCGTGACGCCGAACTCCAGGGCCGCCTCGATCCCCGAGGGGTCGTTGATCCCCGGAGTGATGGGGATGCCCTCCCCGGCGCAGTACTCCACCACCTTGGGGTTCAGCCCCGGGGAAACGATGAACCTGGCCCCCGCGGCCACGGCCTTCTTGACCTGGTCCACCGTCAGCACCGTGCCGGCCCCCACCAGCATCTCCGGCACCTGGCGGGAGATGTTCCGTATGGACTCCTCCGCCGCGGCGGTCCGGAAGGTGACCTCCGCCACCGGAAGGTCGCCCGCCAGAAGGGCCCGGGCCAGCGGCGCCGCGTCCTTGGCGTCGTCGATCTTGATGACCGGCACGACACCGATCTCACCGATGGTTTTCAGTATCTCTGCCATGGTATTGCGCCTCCCCTTACCGGTCCACCCGGGCGCTGCCACCGCCCACGAGCTTTTCCACTTCCTTCAGGGATGCCATGGTGGTGTCCCCCGGAGTCGTCATGGCCAGGGCCCCATGGGCGGCGCCGTAGTTGATGCACTGCTCCGGCGTCTTCCCGGAGAGGAAACCGTAAATGAGTCCCGAGGCGAAGCTGTCCCCGCCCCCCACCCGGTCGTAGATTTCCAGCCGGTCCATCTGGCGGGCCTGGTAGAAATCTCCCTGGTAGTAGAGAATGGCGCTCCAGTCGTTGATGGTGGCGGTGTGGACTTCCCGGAGGGTGTTGCCCACGGCCTTGAAATTGGGGAACTCCTTGACGACCTGCTTGATCATGTTCTTGAAATTGTCCACGTTGATGCCCGTCACGTGCTTGGAGACCCCCTCCACCTTGAAGCCCAGGGCGGCGGTGAAATCCTCCTCGTTGCCGATCATCACGTCCACATACTTCGCGATTTCCCGGTTCACCTCCACCGCCTTCTCGGTGCCTCCGATGGCCTTCCACAGAGACGGGCGGAAGTTCAGGTCGTAGCTGGTGATGGTGCCGTTGGCCTTGGCGGCCTTCATGGCTTCGATGGTGAGTTCCGGGGTGGTGGCGGAGAGGGCGGCGAAGATCCCGCCGCAGTGAAACCAGCGCACCCCCTCTTCCTTGAAAAGTCTGTTCCAGTCGATGTCCCCCACCTTGAGCTGGGACGCCGCCGAATTGGCCCGGTCGGAAACCCCCAGGGCCCCCCGGACTCCGAAGCCTCTTTCGGTGAAGTTCAGACCCACCCGGACGTTCCGGCCGATGCCGTCGAAGGGCATCCATTTGACGTGGGACTGGTCCACCCCCCCCTGGTAGATGAGATCCTGTAAAAGGTAACCCACGTCGTTGTCCGCGATGGCGGTGACCACCGTGGTGTCCATCCCGAAGCAGCGCTTCAGCCCCCGGATGACATTGTACTCCCCTCCCCCTTCCCAGGCGGTGAAGCTCCGGGTGGTTTTGATCCGGGTGTCGCCGGGATCGAGGCGGATCATTATTTCTCCCAGGGCCGCCGCGTCCCAGCGGCACTCTTTTTTCGGTTTTATGACGAGTTTTTCCATGGCTTCGACTCCTTAGGAATGTATGATGACCCCCCCATTGTACGAACGCCGCGGAGAATTGTCAAATGAAAGCGGGTCCCCGATTCCGGATCCCGCCGCTACTCGGGCAAGCCCAGGATCCGGGAGATCTTTTCCCAGGCCCGCAGGCGGTAGTACTGAAAATCGTTGGGGGCTTCCGGGTCGCCGATGTGCTTCAGCAGCTCCGCCGCCTGTTTTTCCAGAAGGTCCTGGGCGGCGGTCATCTCCAGGATGAGGTTCCGATCCTCGCCGGACACCAGGTTCTTTTCCACAAGGCCCGCGAGGGTTTCCCTGATGTAGCCGGCGGCCCCTTCGATCTCCCGGGCTATGTCCATCGCCATGTCCTCATCGTAGACGTCATTCTCGAAGCCGTCCATCAGCATTCCCAGGGAGAAGTAACTCGTGTAGAGGTTCGAGCCCCCCAGGGCGCCGATGACCTCGAGGTATTCATCGCTCCCGAAGGCCGGCGAGCCCACCGCCGCGGCCAGAACGAGAAACAGGACGATGCGCAGCTTTTTCATTTCTCTTCCTCACTTACCGGAGAACTTCGGTGGTGGCGCCGGCCAGTCCGGGGAGGGCCGAGGCGGCATCCTCCAGCGCGGGCCGCCCGGCGATGACGGCGGAAAAGCCGGAACCGAAGCCCGACAGGAGCCGCCCCGCCGCGGCCCGAAGGTCCTCCACCCCGGTCTCCAGGGCATACAGCCGGTGCCGGGCCCGGAGTTCGTCGGTGAGCCCGTACAGGGCCCGCCGGAAAGCGACGATGCTCTTGCCTCCCGGCGACAGGGGCTTCATGTCCCTGGCCACGGCGCCGATGACGGCGTTCTTCGCCGATTCCGGGTCAACCCCGTCCCGGGCGATGCCCTCCAGGGCGTCCCGGAACGCCGCCAGGGTGGAGGCGATGTTGGGGTCCCGGTAGGAGGCGAAGGTCAGAACCCCGTCCCTCCCATGGGCGGAGCAGAAGGCCCCGTAGGCCCCGCCCTTCATCCGGATTTTCTCCCACAGATAGCCCGTGCCGAGAAGATGGGCCAGAACCGCCTCGTGGGCGTGTTCCTTTCCGCCCAGGACCGCCGCCGGGACCGCCGTGGCGACGAAGGCGACGGCGGACGGAACGGCCAGCCCCTCCAGCGGGGGTATCGTCTCGGCGGCCTCCGGCGCCGTGCCGGCAGAGAATCCGGGCGCGGGGTCCTGGGGAAAGGCCTCGGCGAAGGCCTGGATATCCCGGACGATCCGCGGCCAGGAGGCCGCGGGGGCGGAAAAATTCGCCGTCAGCCCCCGCCGGGTCAGGGCCGACCCGCGGATCCGCCGGCAGTTCTCCGCCACGAGCCGCCCCGCCCGTCCCTCCGGAAGGCCGGCGACGAAGCGGTACTGGCTTATGCCCTTCCATTTTTCCTCGACGGCCTCCGCCGGGGAGAGTCCCCGCTCCGCCCGGGACGAGGCGAAGGCATGCCCTCCGGGGATGATGGACCCCTTCAGATCGTTGCGGAACTCGAGGAAAATATCCCGGAGCCGCCTCTCATCCTCCAGGTCCGGACGCAGAAGAATGTCCCGGAGGAGGTCCAGGGCCTCCGGAAAGTTGTCCTCCAGGCTCTTCAGCCGGAGAAACAGAAACCGGCGCACGCCCCCGCCGACTACCGTTCCCGCTTCGAGCTCGGTCCCCAGGCCTCCGGTCTTCAGCGCCAGTTCCAGGGCGATCCGGTCGTAGGGCCGGCCCCCGGCGCCGATGCCGGTAAGGGCGGCGGTGAAGAGGGGCAGGAACAGGTCCGGCGGACCGCCTCCCTCCAGCTCGAAGGCGAAATCGGCGTAAACGATGCCGTTGGTGTACAGATCGTGGGCGTAGAGACCCGCGGCCCCCCCCGGGGGAAGGATCTCCACCGGGATGGTTTCCAGTTCCCGGGGGATGTCCGCCAGGGCCAGGGCGGGTATGGAGGCCAGGGCCTCCGGGGAGTCGGGGCTGTCCTGGAAGGCCCGGAAGGCGTCGAGATCCCGCCGCAGTTCCTCCCGGTCCCGCTCCGACAGCCGGGCCTCCTCCCGGTCCAGCCTCTCTCGGGTCCGGGCCTCTTCCCGGGCCGCCAGGGCCGGGTCGGGCTTTACCACCAGAGTCGAGCGGTGCGGGTTTTCCAGGAGCTGCCGCCGGATGAGATTTTCGAAGCGCCGCGGGTCCCGGGCGATCTCTTCCCTGAGACCGGCCATGACCGGGGCGAACTCCAGGGTCCGCTCCGGCCCCTGGCCGTGGAGCCAGCCCCGCAGGGACCGGCGCATGAGCCGCAGCCCGAAGGCTGAGCCGGCCCGGACCTCCCGGTTGCGGAACTCCACCCGGCGGACCGCCCCCTCGACACGCTCCCGATCCAGGCCGCCGTCCCGGAGGTCTTCCAGGGTTTTTTCCACCAGGTCCTCCAGGGCCTTCCTCTTCCGGGGCGGGATTCCCCGCAGACCCACGGAAAAAACCATCTCCAGGGTCTCGGTTTCGAGCCCCGTAGGGGCGGAGAGGTCCTCCCCCAGCCCCGATTCCACCAGGGCCTTCCGCAGGGGAGAGCCGGCGTTGCCCAGCAGGATCTCCGCCAGTATCTCGAAGGAGAGCGCCGCCATCGGGTCCGTCACCGGGGGCAGCAGCCAGTTCAGGGTGATGGAGCTGCCCGTCGCGGCGGACTCGCCCTCCTGGGCGGGATAGGTCTTCTCCAGCCTCCGGGGCCGGTCCCACCGCGCCGCCGGCGGGATCTCCGGAGTCCGGGGGCGGGAGTCGAAAAAGGACAGGACGTTCTCCTCCAGGAAACGGAGATGCTTTTCCGTGGGAATGTCCCCGTAGAGAAAGACCCGGCAGTTGGAGGGGTGGTAAAAGGCGGCGTGAAAGGCCGTGAAATCCTCGTAGCGCAGGTTCAGGATCGCCTCCGGCTCCCCCCCGGAATCGAAGCCGTAGGGGGAATCGGAAAACAGCGACCGGATGGCCCATTCGGAGGCGATGGATTCGTGGCTGGAGTAGTTGCCCTTCATCTCGTTGTAGACGATGCCCACCGCCCGCAGCCGGCCGTCCTCGCCGAACTCCCGGCGCTGCCCCTCCTGCATGAAGGCCTCGCGCCGGAGAAGGGGAAAGAAAACCGCATCGCCGTAAACCCGGAAGAGGTTGTAGAAATCCTGTTCCACCTGGCTTGAGGCGGGGTAGACGGTCTTGTCGGGAAAGGTGAAGGCGTTCATGAAGGTGTTCATGCTGCCCTTCAGGAGCTGCAGGAAGGGGTCCCTGGCGGGGAAACGCCGGGAGCCGCAGAGCACCGAATGCTCCAGAATATGGGCCACGCCGGTGTTGTCCGCCGGCGGGGTCTTGAAGGCGAAGGCGAAAAGATTGTCCCGGTCGTCCCGATGGAGATGGAAGATCTCGCAGCCGGTTTTCCGGTGGCGGACATGCAGGCCGACGGCGCGGAACTCCGTCAGCTCCCGGCGGGAAAGAAGCTCAAAACCCGGCGGGATGCCCTCGGGCCGGTCCGCCGGAGGGGGTGGATGATCTGTCATGTGTTCCTCCGGCACAAATATACGAAGAATGGGACCTGAGGCGAAGCCTCAACCGTAAACCCGCCGCAGAACGTGTCGGACGAAATGCAGGGAGTTCCGGGATGCCCGGGACAGGAAGGCGTGGAAGTCGGTCTTGGCGTTGGAATCCGCCCTGTCGGAGATGGTCCGGATGAGCAGGAAGGGGACCTTGTTCACCGTGGCCACCAGACCCGCGGCGGCGCCTTCCATTTCGACGGCGTCCCCCTTCAGTTCCTCCAGAAGGTGGCGATGGGAGGCGAAGTCCCGTTTCGTGATGAACTGGTCCCCCGTCAGGACCCTGCCCCGGACGGCCTTGCCCTTCTCGGGGATGCAGAACGACGCCGCGTCCACCAGGGTTCGGTCGCAGACCAGGACCCGATATGGGGAATAGGGCACCTCCC
>JAKQWJ010000154.1 GCA_029562045.1 Spirochaetota bacterium
GGCATGGCCAAGAACACCTACGGCACGGGCTGCTTCCTGATGATGAACACCGGGGACAGGGCCATCCCGTCCCGGAGCGGCCTTCTCACCACCCTGGCCTGCGGCGTCGGCGGCGGGGTGGATTACGCCCTGGAAGGCAGCGTCTTCATCGCCGGCGCGGTGGTGCAGTGGCTCCGGGACGAGCTGCAGCTGGTCCGGACGGCGGCGGAAACGGAGTATTTCGCCTCCCAGACGGCGAACAACGGCGGAGTCTACCTGGTTCCCGCCTTCGTGGGCCTGGGCGCCCCCTACTGGGACATGTACGCCCGGGGAGCGGTTCTGGGCCTCACCCGGGGGGCCGGCAGGAACCACATCATCCGGGCCGCCCTGGAATCCATCGCCTACCAGACCCGGGATGTCATCGCCGCCATCGAGCAGGATTCGGGCATGACGCTGTCGGTTCTGAAGGTGGACGGAGGCGCCTCGGCGAACAATTTCCTGATGCAGTTCCAGGCGGATATTCTGGGGGGGGCGGTTTCCCGTCCCCGCATCGTGGAGACCACCGCTCTGGGGGCGGCCTATCTGGCGGGACTGGCCGTGGGGTTCTGGAAGGACCGCCGGGAACTCCGGGACTCCTGGGCGGAGGATCGCCGCTTCGAGCCCGTCATGGGGACGGAGGAGCGGGAAAGGCTCTATCGGGGATGGAAAAAGGCGGTTTCCCGGGTTGCCGCCTGGGAGGAGGCCCCCTGACCGGGACCTCCGTCCCCCCGTGCGGCCCCGGGGACTTCCCCGTCATCCGGGGGCCGGGAAAGCGGCCGTCCCCCGGAGGCGGACTTTTTCCGCCGCACGTCCAGGTATGAGGCGAGGAACAGGGCGTAGACCACTGCGGTCTGGATCAGGCTCGCCAGGGCTATGTAGGCGGGGCTGTCCACCTGGATGTAATGGATGGTGATGAAAAGCGATCCCGCCAGGTATCCCAGAGCGTCCGCCGTGGCCGCTCTCCTGTCCCAGGCCGCCCGCTGGGTCTTGAACCGCAGGTCCTTGACCCGCTGCAGCAGGTACATGATGGAGGTGGAGAAGATTCCGAAGATGAACATTCCCAGGATATAGTACATGGCGATGTCCCGGGCGGCGGTGAAGAAAAGCAGAGCCGTCAGAACTATTTCCACCAGCATCAGGGTGGGAAGGATCTTGAAAAGGGCACCGAACAGCCGGCCGTTCTCCAAGAGAAACCCAAGAAACACCGGAAAGGCGGAGGAAACGAAGGACCCCAGCGAAATGACCCGGGGATCCAGCCTGCCCAGGATCTCCGAGATGTAAAGGGGGTTCAACAGGCCGTTGAAGAGGTTCGTCGCGAAACCGGCGAGAATGAAGGGGTCTGCGATTCGCCGCAGTGTTTTCACAATGCGCCTCCCTGCCGCGGTATGGGCTCCGCATAGGAGGCGAGCGAAGGTCTCCTATGCCCGTATGGTGTTCAGCTCAGGAAAAACGTCGGTTATTTCCATTTTTCTTCATTATAGAGCATAAATTGCCCATTGCGCAAGGGGTTTGTCTTTTTCGTTCTCCGTCCCGGGGATCAGCCCTTTTTCATGCTCTCCGCCAGGGCTTTCCACCCCGCGGGATCGTCCCCCAGAACGCAGCGGCCGCCCTCCCGGACCACCGGCCGCCGGAGAAGGAGGGGATCGGCCAGGATCTCCTCGATGTCGTCGTAGTCCATGTAGGCCAGGCCGCGTTTCGCGAAGGCGGCCCCCCCGTCGTCGATGAGATCCGCCCCCCCGGCCCCTCGTTTGATGTTCTCCAGTTCTCCCCGGCTCGGGCCTTTCCGGGTGAGGTCCACGAAGTGGAAGGAAAGACCCCGTTCCTGGAAAAACCGCCGGGCCTTTCGCGTGGCCGGGCATTTTTCGATGCCGTATATCTGCATGAAGGGAGGATACCCAAAGGCCTGGGGGGCGGCAAGGGGCCCGGGGGGCGGCAAGGGGGGGGGGGGCGGTAGGGGGGCGGGCCGGGGACCCCGGAGCCCCGGAGGCGGCAAGGGCCCGGGGGCGGCAAGGGGGCGGTCTGGGGGCCCCGGAGCCCCGGAGGCGGCAAAGGCCCGGGGGGGTCGGGCCGGGGATCGCCGGCATCGACTCCAGGGCGCCATGCCCTGGGGGGGCTGCACCCCCTCAACCCGGCCTGCTTTCCATCGGCCCCAGGGGCGCCATGCCCTGGGAGCATCTTCCGGCTTGCCAAGGGGCCGGTCATGCCGTACCATAAAAGGGCCCGTCTCCCCGGGACGCCCTCTCCGGGGCCCGGGCGGCGGAATTTTTTGCAGATCGGGAGGACAATCATGCCCTGGGTGGAAGTGCACATGGCCAGAAGACTGAACGGCAGCGATTTCGAGGCGGTGAAAAAGGAAGTGGCCGTCGTTCTGCAGGAAGAATTCGGGAAAGCCGAATCGGGCCTGGTGGTTACCTTTTATCGTCCCGAAGCCTACTACCGGGCGGGGAAGGCGGTGGACACGGCGGCGAATATCGAGGTGAAGTATATCGATTCTTTCCCGCTGGAGAAAAAACAGGCCGTAACCCGGCGTCTTGCCGCCTTTCTGGAAGCCCGTTTCGGCATCGACCCCATGCAGGTCACGGTGGTTTTTGCCGAAAGTGCCCATGAGAACTGGGGGCGCCGGGCGGGGGATTTTCCCTGACTCCCGGGCAAGATGAGGCGCCCCGCGGGAGTCACGGCGCGGCCCCGGGATGAGGCGGTTCGGCGCCGGCCCCGGGGGCCGGGAAGCGAAGGCTCCGGGGGGCGAGGCGTCTGGATGGGAGTCACCGAGTCGCCCCGGGGGGCGCAATCCCGGGAAGGGACGCCGGGGAGGGGGCCCGGGGCGCAGCTGCCGGGGCGTCACGGCGCGGCCCCGGGATGAGGCGGTTCGGCGCCGGCCCCGGGGGGCGGGAAGCGAAGGCTCCGGGGGGCGGGAAGCGCAGGCTCCGCCGTCGCGCCCGGCCCGCGGTCTTCCCGCCGCGCCCGCCCCGCGGGATGAAAGCCGCGGGCCGGAACGATTTTGATTGACAAGGGGTCTTTTATAGTCATACCATAGGACAATAGTTTTGCAAATACGAGGAGGACGGAATGAAAAGGTTCTTTTTGCTCGCTCTGGTTCTGCTTGCGGCGGGCGCCATGGTGTACGCCGGCGGCGGAGGGGAGAAAGCTCCCAAGGCCCTGACCCAGAAGGTCAACTACAAGCTGGCCCATGTCTACAACCCCGGCCATCCCTGGGACGAGGGCGGGAAGCTGGCGGCGAAAATCATCGCCGAGAAGACCGGCGGCATGATCAATGTGCAGGTGTACCCGTCGTCCCAGCTGGGGACGGAGGAGCAGGCCACCGAGGCGGTCATCTTCGGCTCCATCGAAATGGCTCAGTCCGGCGCGGGGCAGATCGGCAACCTGTTCAAACCCATCTATGTCTGTGAAATGCCCTACACCTTCCGGGACAACGACCATGTCCTGCTTTTCGCCAAAAGCGACATCGCCAAGCGCATGTTCGGCGATCTGGAAAAAGAGTTCGGCATCAAGGTCGTCGGAACCTCCTCCTACGGGGTGCGGCAGCTCACCTCCAACAAGCCCATCACCACCCCGGCGGACCTGAAGGGTTTCAAGCTCCGGGTCCCGGAACAGATGATCACCATGGAGTACGCCAGGGCCATGGGAGCGGACCCCACCCCCATCGCCTTCGCCGAGGCCTACATGGCCCTGCAGCAGAACGTGGTGGACGGTCTGGAGAACCCCATGTCGGGGATCCAGAGCATGAAGTTCTACGAAGTCCAGAAGTACATCAACCTCACCTCCCACGTCACCAACGCCAACTTCTTCCTGATGAACGGGAAGCTCTTCAACAGCCTGGACGCCCAGAACCAGAAGATCATTCTGGACGCCTTCGACGAGGCCTCCAAGCTCATCGTCAAGATCCTGAACGAGGACGACAGGAAGCTGGGGGACTTCTTCAAGAGCCAGGGGCTCACCATCCATCAGCCCAACATCGATGCCTTCAAAAAGGCCACCGCCGGCATGCCGGCGAAGTTCAGCAAATGGTGGATCCGCTACGGTGAGGACCTGCACAAGCGCATTCAGGACATGAAATAATCCGCCCCCGGGGATTCTTCGTTCCCGCATGCCCCTCTCCGGGGCATGCGTTTCGTTCTTTTCCCAAATAAAGGAAGGAATATGCTGAAGAAACTGTATGACAATTTCGAAGAATATTTCGTCTGCGGATTCTTCCTCCTCATCTTTTTGCTGATGGTGGTGGGGGTCCTCCTGCGCTACTTTTTCGGGATTTCGTTTGCCTGGAACATCGAGCTTTCCCGGTACAGCTTCGTCTGGCTCACCTTCGTCGGGGCCGCCTACGTGCGCCGGGACGACGGGCACATCAAAATCGACCTGTTCTCCCGGTATGCGATGAAAAAACTCCCCCACACCGGGCGGCTCCTGTATTGGGGGGTGGAAAAACTCATCGTCGTCCTGTATCTGGCGCTTCTGGTCTATTATTCCTACACCCTTTCGGTGCGCTCCTGGCGCTTCAAGTCCCAGGCGATGCAGATACCGCAGTTTTTTCTGTACATATCCGTCGGCATCGGGGCCCTGATGTACTTTGTCCGGGAAGTGGTGGATTCGGTGCAGAAGTTCAAAAACAAGGAATTGTAGGGCAGGGGGGAAATCATGGTTTTTTTGATGATCATCGTCTTTTTCGCGCTTCTTGTCCTGGGCTTCCCGGTGGCCTTCGCGTTGGGCATTCCGTCCCTGGGGTATATCATTCTGGACCCCACCATACCGGACTTCGCCGCCCTGCAGACCATGGTGGGGGGGGCCAACACCTATCCACTTCTGGCCATCCCCTTCTTCATCTTCGCGGGCAACCTCATGAATGAAAGCGGGGTGACCACCCGGATCTTCGATTTCTCCACCAAGTGGGTGGGGCACATCAAGGGGGGCCTGGGGCACGTCAACGTCCTGGCCAGCATCATCTTCGCCGGCATGTCCGGCACCGCGGTGGCCGACGCCGGCGGGCTGGGCATCATCGAGGTGAAGGCCATGCGGGACGCGGGCTACAACGACGACATCACCATCGGAATCACCGCCGCCTCCTCCACCATCGGACCCATCATCCCCCCCAGCATGGTGGCGGTGATCTACGCCGTGGTGGCCTCCGCGTCGGTGGGAAGGCTCCTGGCTGCGGGCTTCATCCCGGGGCTGCTGATGGGCATCAGCCTGATGGTCATGATCTATTTCATCGCGGACAAGTTCGACACCCCCATCGAAAAGAAGGTTCCCTGGAAGCTCCGGCTGGCCTCCTTCCGCACCGCCTTCTGGGCCATCCTGACTCCGCTGATCATTCTGGGGGGGATCTTTTCCGGGATCTTCACCCCCACCGAGGCGGCGGGAATAGCCTGCGCCTACTCGGCGGTCCTGGGCTTTTTCATCTACAAGGAGATGACCTTCCGGCGGTTCTGGGAGGCGGTGAAGGCCTCCGCCTATTCGACGATCCAGCTGATGTTCATCGTCGTGTCCGCCACCCTCTTCGCCTGGATCCTGGCCAAGGAGCAGATACCCCAGCATGTGGCGAGCTTTCTTCTCTCCAATGTGAGCAACTACTATGTGCTCCTGTTTCTCATCAACATCGTGCTGCTCATCGTGGGCTGCTTCATGGAGACCGTGGCCTCCATCAACATCCTGGTTCCGGTTTTCCTGCCGCTGATCCAGCAGATGGGCATCGACCCCGTGCACTTCGGCATCATGATGATCCTGAACCTGGTCATCGGCGTTATCACGCCTCCCTTCGGGACGGTGCTCTTCGTGCTCAGCAGCATCGCCAAGGTGCCGGTGGACCGGGTAGCCCGGGCCACCTTCCGGTTTTACCCGCCCCTGATCATCGTTCTCATCCTGATTGCCCTGATTCCGCAACTGACCCTTTTTCTGCCGAACCTGCTGTTCGGCGTAGCCAAGTAACGATACAGGAAGGTTCCGCCATGCTTTTCCATGACACGATGAAATCGAACAGGCTCAAGGAGAGGGCTTTTCTGAAACTCCTGGAGATCAAAGACTCGGACATGCGGCTTCTCACCCTGTTCCAGGGGAAGACCGCCATCGACCGGGGCATCCATATCGGCGGCGCCTTCTCCGCCGTCGTCCCGCTGACGGCCCTCTATTTCGGGGGCATCATGAACTACGATGTGGAGCAGCCCACCCGGGAGGGGCAGGACCTCTTCGTCCTCAGCAAGGGGCACGCCGTGGCGGCCCTGGCCTCGGTCTACGCCGACCTGGGCTTTTTTCCCGAATCCTACCTGAAAAATTCCCGGGGGCATGACAGCCTGCTGAACGGCCATCCCGGCCCCATCCTGCCGGGCCTCCACACCGCCACGGGTCCCCTGGGCCAGGGGATCTGCGTCGCCCAGGGCTTCGCCCTGGCCGCCCGCTGCGGCAGGGCCTTCGACGTTTTCGCCCTCACCGGGGACGGGGAGATGCAGGAGGGGGTTCTCTGGGAGGCGGTGATGCACGCCGGGGCGAAACGGCTGGACAACTTCTGCGTCCTGGTGGACAAGAACGAGGGCCAGCTGGACAACCCACGGAACCTTCTCTACCCCATGAGCCGGATCGATGAGGCCTTCGAATCCTTCGGCTGGAAGGTCCTCAGCGTGGACGCCGGGGGCTACGAGCCGGTCCTGGGGGCCCTGCGGGAGTTCAAATTCGGGCCCCGCTGCGGCAGGCCCACGGTGATCATCTGCAACTCCCGGAAGGGCTCCGGAGGGATGTCCAGCTTCATGGGGGGCCACAAGGTGGATTTCACCGACGCCATCGCGGACCAGGAGATGCTGCTGCAGGAGAGGCGGCGGAAGGCCCGGGTGGAAGACCTGGGGGCCATTCTCGCCCAGGCGGAGGAAGCGGCGGAGCGGGAGGAGCTGCGGAACTTCATGACCGCGGAGGCCCGGAGGATGAACCTTCAGCTCTCCGTCGGGCCGGACGGCCTCACCGTGGCCCCCGGGAAAAGGGCCGCCAGGGCGCGGAGGGCCCCGGCGAGGGACAAGAAGATATCCGCCGCCCGGGATAAGCTGCCGACCCTGGACCCGGCGAAGCAGTACGCCGCCCAGGACATCGTCACCGGAGCGATGAAGGCCTACGCCGTGGACCCCCGGGTCATGTCCGTTGACTCGGACCTGGCCTCCACCAGCGGTCTGGAGCAGGGGGTGGGCTATGTGGACGGCCGCAGGGCCATCAACGTGGGGATCGCCGAGGCGAACATGATGTGCGTCGGCGAAGCCTTCGCCGCCCTGGGCTACAACGCCTGGGTCAGCACCTTCTCCCCCTTCTTCGACTGGAAGGTCCTGCGCCGCATCGCCGTGAGCCACCAGGAGAGGCTGGAGGATATGGAGTCGAAGGGAGGCTGGCTCTCGGGGGGACACGGCCTGGACCTGACTTTCCTGGCCACCGCGCCGAACCTGGAGACCAAGACCAACGGCGCCACCCACATGGGCAACGACGACTCCATCGTCTACGACGGCATCGCCCACCTGAAGATCATCGATGTGTCCTGCCCCCAGCTCCTCCTGAGCATCATCAACTGGATCATGGAGGGAAACAGGGGCCTGGTGTATCTGCGGATCCTGCGCTCCGGGGCGCCGGTCCTCTACGCCGGGGATTTCAGGTTCGAATACGGCAAGGGCTGGCATATCTCCCGGCCCCGGAACGCTGCGGCTTTCATCGTCAGCTCGGGACGGGGGGTCTACGAGGCCCTGGCGGCGGCGAAGATCCTGGAGGGGAAGGGGATGGCTGTGGGAGTGGTGGACATGCCCTCCCCTGACGAGGCCCTGATAAACGAACTCTACGAATCGGGGAAGAAGGTCCTGGTGGCGGAGCAGAACAACGGCTACCTCTGGACCTATTTCCGGAAGGTCCTGTTCCGGCGGCCCGAGGTGAAGACGGCGAACCTGATTCCCGTGAACCTCCTGGGTCCCGACGGACGGCCCCGGTTCCTCCATTCCGCCACCTACGACGAGCTTCTGGAGACCAACGGGCTGGCCCCGAAACAGCTCGCCGCTCGGCTTGCCGGGGAGGGCTGAGGGATGAAGGGGCTCTTCAAGACCGCCCCCGGCCCGGGCAACCTGGAACTCCGGGAGACCGAGGTTCCCCGGCCCGGGCCGGGGCAGGTCCTGGTGGAGGTGAAGGCCGCGGGGATCTGCGGCTCGGACCTGCACATCTATCACTGGGACATCGCCTTCGCCATGAAGCCTCCGATGATCATCGGCCACGAGTTCTCCGGGGTCATCGCCGAACTGGGGCAGGGGGTGGAGGGCTGGAAGCCCGGCGACCGGGTGACGGCGGAACCCTCGGCCATTATCTGCGGTGAGTGCCGCTACTGCCGGACCGGGGCCTACAACCTCTGCGCGTCCCGCCGGGTCATGGGCTACTGGGTGAACGGGGTCTTCGCCGAGTTCGTGGTGGTGGGGGCCCACCGGCTCCACCGGCTGCCTGAATCGGTGGGCTTCGCCGAGGGGGCCCTGACGGAGCCCCTGGCCTGCTGCGTCCACGCGGTGCACGAACTCACCGGCGTGGAGGTGGGGGACTTCGTCGCCGTCACCGGGCCCGGGGCCATCGGCCTCCTCTGCGCCCAGCTGGCCAGGGCGGAAGGGGCGGAGGTCATGATGGTGGGCACCGGAGCAGACCGGGACCGCCTGGCCGTGGCCAGAACCCTGGGGATCGAGCACTGCGTCAACCTGGAGGAGACGGATCCCCTGGAGTACGCCCGGGAACACACCGAAGGCTACGGCGCGGACATCGTCTTCGAGTGCGCCGGCGCCGCCCCGGCGGCGGCCCTGGGGATCGAACTGGCCCGCAAGCAGGGCAGATACACCCAGGTGGGGCTCTTCGGCAGGCCCATCACCCTGGACTTCGAGCGGATCGCCTACAAGGAGCTGGTGGTCACCGGCTCCCTTGCCCAGAGGTACACCGCCTGGAAGCGGACCATCCGGATCATGCAGCTGGGCAAGGTGGACCTGGGCGCCGTCATTTCCCACAGCTTCCCCCTGTCCCGGTGGAAGGAAGCCTTTGACAGGTTCGAGGCGAAGTCCGGGCTCAAGATCCTGCTGGACCCGAAGGGATAGGCATGGCGCAGCGGGACGGAGGGGACTTCAGCGAGCACATCCACCAGAAAACCGTCGTGGCCCAGGTGATGGAAAAAATCAAGGAACTCATCACCTCGGGGCTCTACAAGGTGGGGGACAAGATCCCCACCGAGCAGGAGCTGGCGGAGAGGTTCGGCATCGGGCGCTCCTCCATCCGGGAAGCGATCAAGATCTTTCAGTATCTGGGGATCCTGGAATCCCGGGTCCCCAAGGGGACCTTTCTCTGCGGCCGCTCGCAGATCTCCACCGAGGCCATCGCCTGGGCGGTGCTGTTGGGGGACGACGACATGTGGGAGATCCTGGAGCTGCGGCAGGTCATCGAGGAGAAGGCCTTCCTCTGCGTGGTGAGCCGCCTCGCCGGAGACCGGACCGCCCGAGAGGGCTTCGCCCGGCGGCTCCAGGAGCAGGTGGACGAAATGCGCCTCGCCGCGGAGGAGCATTCCATCGAGAGACTCAACCGGGCGGACTACACCTTCCACGCCGCCATCATCGAGGAGGGGGGAAACAAGCTCTTCCGGAACATCTACGGGATCCTGCACTCCTTCATGCGGGAGGAGATCTTCAAGACCTACGAGGCCATGGAGGACCTGGGGGAGGTGTCCCGGGACCATCAGGAGATCGTGGACATGGTGATGCGGGGCGGCCCGGAGAGGGCGGCGGCCCGGCACGGGGCCCATTTTTCCCGGATCAAGGGGCTCCTGGCGCCGGATGCGAAGGGAAAAATGTGAGTTGACAGTTTCGTCTTATTATCATACAATATAGAGGTCGCAGCGGCGGCACTACCAATTTGGAGGTCGATATGAGCGCCATCCAGGCCAGGGGACCCCTCCACCGGATGTCCCTGACCACTCCCACCGAGTTCTGGAACGATTCCTGCTCCGTCGAGGAACTTGGCTACGCCATCGAGAACGGAGCCACCGGGGGCACCAGCAACCCCATCATCGTCGGGCAGGTCTTGAAGAAGAGCCTGGATGTCTGGCGGCCCCGGGTGGTGGAACTTTTCGCCCGGAACCCCGAGGCCACCGAAGAGTTCGTGGCCTGGAAGATCATCGAGGAGATCAGCGTCAGGGCCTCGACCCTGCTGAAGCCCCTTTTCGATTCCTCCAAGGGGAAAAAAGGCCGGCTCTCCATCCAGACCAACCCCCGCTACTTCCGGGATGCGAAGACCATGGTGGAGCAGGCCCTTCACTTCCACGGGCTCTACCCCAACAACAACATCAAGCTTCCGGTGACCAAAGAGGGGGTCCAGGCGGTGGAGGAGCTGACCTACCGGGGGGTCAGCGTCAACGGGACGGTGAGCTTCACGGTGCCCCAGGTTCTGGCGGTGGGGGCGGCGGTGGAGCGGGGCCTTGCCCGCCGGGAGAAAGAGGGCAAGGACATCTCCACCATGAGTCCCGTCTGCACCATGATGATCGGCCGCCTGGATGACTGGCTGAAGAAGGTGGCGGAGAAGAAGGGCGTCATCACCGATCCCGGCTATCTGGAATGGGCTGGGGTGGCGGCGATGAAGAAGGCCTACCGGATCTACCGGCAGCGGGGCTACCGGACCCGGCTCCTGAACGCCGCCTACCGGAACCACATGCACTGGTCGGAGTTCATCGGCGGGGAAATATCCATGACCATCCCCTACGACTGGCAGGTCAGGTTCAACGCCTCCGACGTGGAGGTGAAGAGCCGCATCGACGACCCGGTGGATCCGAAGATCATAGCCGAGCTGGAACGGAAGTTCCCCGAATTCCGCCGGGCCTACGACGAGAACGGTCTGGCCCCCGACGAGTTCGAATCCTACGGAGCCACCCGGCGCACCCTGCGGTCCTTCATCGCCGGGTACGAGGACCTCCTGAAAATGATCCGGGACATCATGATCCCCGATCCGGATATCAAAGGCGAATAAAAAAAAACAAGGAGAGTGACATGGCGGTACGGAAACTGAAGAATTTCGTGGGAGGCAAATGGGTGGATCCGGCGGGGGCGTCGTACATCGATGTGGAAAACCCCAGCACCGGAGCCGTCATCGCCCAGGTCCCCCTGACCAGCCGGGAGGAGACCAACAGGGCCATCGAGACCGCCCACAAGGCCTACCTGTCCTGGAAGGATGTGCCGGTGGCGCGGAGGGTGAGCTACCTGTTCAAGCTGCTGGCCATGCTGGAGGCGGACGAGGAGAAGATCAGCCGCATCCTGGTGGAAGAGATGGGAAAATCCCTCCCCGACGCCCGGGCGGAGATGAAGCGGGTCTTCGAGAACGTCGAAGTGGCCTGCGGCATGCCGGTCCTGCAGCAGGGGGACAAACTCATCGGCGCCTCCTTCGAGATCGACGGCGAGGTGATCCGCCTCCCCATGGGGGTTTTCGCCATGATCGCCCCCTTCAACTTTCCCGCCATGGTCCCTTTCTGGTTCCTGCCCTACGCCATCGCCACGGGGAACACCTTCGTGGTCAAGGCCTCCAAGCAGGTCCCCTGCACCATGAACTACATCACCGAACTCATCGAAAAGACCGGCCTCCCGCCGGGGGTCTTCACCCTGATAAACGGCGATAAAACCGTGGCCGAAGCCTTCATGGAGCATCCCCTGGTGCAGGGCGTGTCCCTGGTGGGCTCCACCCGCACCTGCATCGAGGTGGCCAAGACCTGCGCCGCCAACGGCAAGAGGTACCAGGCCATGGGCGGGGCAAAGAACCACCTGGTGGTGATGCCCGACGCCCGCCTGGACGACACCATCCGCAACATGATCACCTCCTGCTTCGGATGCGCCGGGCAGCGCTGTATGGCCTCGTCGGCCATCGTCTGCGTGGGCGACGATGTCTATGACAAGGTCACCCGCGAGTTCGTCAAGGCGGCGAAGGAGGTCATCACCACGAACCCGCTGGACCCGAAGGTGGCCGACGAAGGCATGGTCATGGGGCCGGTGATCTCCGCCGGCGCGAAGAAGTTCATCGAAGGGATGATCGACACCGGGGTCAAGGAGGGGGCCAAGC
>JAKQWJ010000177.1 GCA_029562045.1 Spirochaetota bacterium
GTTGATGGCCAGAGACATGGCGGGGATGAAAAGGGTCATGATCGCCACGGCGATGATGACCAGTGTGAAGGGCAGCATGGCCTTGATGCTCTTTTCCAGCGGAATTTCCGCGATGGAGCAGGCGATGAACAGGAAGGTCCCCACCGGCGGGGTTATGGCGCCGATCTGCATGGTGATGACCATGAACACCCCGAAGTGGATGGGGTCGAAGCCCAGGGCGGTGCCCGCCGCCAGCAGGGCCGAAGAGAACATGGCGATGAGCACCGCCGGGTCGACGAAGCAGCCCAGGACCAGGAGGATCAGCATGATCAGCAGCGATGCCAGGTACCGGTCGCCGATCCCCCCCACGACGAACTGGATGATGGCGTTCTGGAAATTGAGGCGGACCAGAACATTGGCCAGGACCCCCGCCATGGCCAGGGTGATCATCACCACCGCGGTGGTGGTGGCCGATTCGATGAGGATCTTCGGCAGCTTCCGGATGGTCAGTTTCCGGGAGATGAAGAAACCGTAGAAGAGGCCGTAGAGCGTGGCGGCGATCCCCGACTCGGTGGGGGTGAAGATGCCGAAAACGATGCCGCAGAGAATGATGAGGGGCATGACCAGGGCTCCCCCGGACTGCCAGGCGCTGTGGAGCAGATTTTTCAGCGAGAACCGGGAGGTGGGGATCCGGTAGCCCCGGATCTTGTAGTAGACCGCGTGCACCGCCATGAGGCCGAGGCCCACCATCACCCCGGGGATGAAGCCGCCTATGAAGAGCTTCCCCACCGACAGCTCGGTGTAATAGGCGTACATCAGCATGGCGATGCTGGGGGGGATGATGGGGCCGATGGTGGACGAGGAGGCCGTGACGGCCACGGCGTAATCCTTTTCGTACCCCTGCTTTTCCATCGCCGGAATCAGCACCGAACCGATGGCCGAGGCGTCCGCGGCGCCGGAACCCTGGATGCCGGCGAACAGCATGGACGAAAGGATGTTGACGTGCCCCAGGCCTCCCTTGAACTGACCCACCGCGGCGTTGGCGAAGGAAACGATCCGGTCGGTGATCTCCGATTCCATCATGATGTTCCCCGCGGTTATGAAGAAGGGGATGGCCATCAGGCTGAAGGAGTCGATGCCGCCGAAAATCCGTATGATCACCACCGAGAAGGGGATGTCCAGGGCGAAGATGAAGAGCATCGACGAGATGATGGTGGCGAGAAAAACGGGGAACCCCAGAAAGATGAAGAGGATCAGAAGAATGAAAACCAGAGCGACCTGCAGCATGGTCAGCCCCCCTTCCGGGAGTAGGGATGGCTCCCGTGAATGAGGATGATGACATAGTCCAGCAGGATCAGCGCGCAGCCCACGGGGATGGCCAGGTAGAAAAACGATATGGAGATCGGCAGACTCTGGATTACCGCGTTGGTGTTTGCGACGACCCGGAGGGTCCCGTGGTAGATCAGAAGAAGCAGGCTCAGGATGATGACGATCTCCGAGGTCTTTTTGACGATCCGTATCGCCGCCGGGGAGAAGAGTTTCTGCAGAAAATAGTCCATGCTCAGATGCGTGCTCTCCCTGACGCCGATGCTGGCGGCGAGAAACACGACCCAGATGTTCAGATACCGCATGATCTCGTCCACCCAGCTCAGCGGCTTCAGGCCCGGAACATAGCGCAGGACGATCTGGACCGACCCGATGATGATGATGAAGCCCAGCACCGCGACGATGAGCGCGCCGCGAAGGGCGTTTATGACCCCGTACACCTTTCTCATCTGTGACTCCACAAAAAAATGGGGTGTCCCCGCGGGCACCCCGGAACGATCAGGCCTGGTCTTATTGAATGGCCGTGATCTTGGCGATGAAGTCCGCCCACTCCGGACCCTTGGCCCGGTACTGGTCCAGCATGGGTTTGATCTTTTCCTTGAACTGGTTCAGATCCCTGACCTCGTTTACCTGGACCCCGGCGGCGATCATCTTGTCCAGTGACGCCTTCTGCGCCTTGATGTCGATCTCGTTCTGGTATGCCGCCGCCTTCCGGGCGTTGTCCATCACCAGTTTCTGCAGATCCGCCGGCAGGGACTCCACCCAGTCCTTCCGGAAGAAATAGTACACCGCCGCAGCGATGTGGTTCGTCTTGCTCAGATACCTGGCCACCTCATGGAACTTCATGGAGTAGATCATGTCCGGCGAGGCCTCCATGCCGTCGATGACGCCGGTCTGGATGGCGTTGTAGATCTCGTTCCAGTCCGTGGTGGTCCCCGCCGCCCCCAGGGCGTTGAACATGGAGATGTAGACCGGGTTCGGCCCCCGCATCTTCAGTCCCGCCAGATCCGCCGGCTCGTAGATCGGCCTTTTCTTGTTCAGCATGTGGCGGAACCCCATATTCTGGCCGCCCACGGCGATGAAGTTGTGGGGCGCCACGAGCCGGGAGACCTCCGCCTCCATGCCGTTCAGCACCCGGACGTAATGCGCCTCGTCCTTGAACAGATAGGGGAACTCGAACATCTGGAGCTGGGGCACCCAGGCTCCTGGGCCGGTCCCCGGGGCGGACACCACCATTTCCAGGGAGCCGGTTTTCGTCATCTCCACCTGTTCCCGCTGGCTTCCCAGTTCGTTGCCGTAATTCGCCGTCGCCTTGATCCGTCCCCCCGCCTCCTTCCCGACGTTCTCGACGAAGAACTTCAGCGCCTGCCCGACCGTCCCGCCGGGGGCGAGGTTCGTCGAGGTTCTCATTTTATAGACTTCCTCTTTCGCGCCCGCCGCGAATATCGGGGACAGGCAGAAAGCCAGGAGCGCCAGGAAAGCCGCGATGTGTCTGGGCTTCATGATTTCCTCCATGTGATCGGCGAATTGTTTTTATGCCGCCGACATGGGAAGATTTTACCAACCCCCTCCCGGGGCTGTCAAGAAATTTCCCCTGCCGCGTCAAACCTGAGAAAAGCGCCTCCGGAAATAATGCCCGCCGAAGCGGCGCGGTTCCGCCCTGATGGGGAGCGGACGCCGGCGGCCCGTCAGGAAATGTCCCGCATCAGGGCCCCGATGTATCCCATGGCGTAGGCCATGCCGGCATGCCAGGGGGCGGCGCAGGTCATCTGGGGGGTGTGGTCCGGGATCAGGACGCCCCGGTAGTCGTGCTTTTTCAGTATCCTCATGACCCGGTGCATGTCCAGGTCTCCCTCGTCGATGAAAACTTCCCTGTAGCGGGGAGCCTTCCCCACCACGTTGCGGAAATGGATGTAGGCCACCCGCTTCTGCGCCAGGTAGCCCTCCACCGCGGCGTAGACGTCCCCGGGCATTTCCGCCAGGGTTCCCAGACAGAACTCCAGGCCCCAGGAGGGGGAGGGGTGGCGGTCCAGGATTTTCTGGTACAGGTCGTGGCGGTAGACCAGCCGGGGCTGCCGGCGCACCCTCTCCAGGGGCGGGTCGTCGGGGTGCAGGGCCAGGACGATGCCCGCCTCCTCCGCCGTGGGCAGGATCTCGTCCAGGAAGGCGTCGTGCCGCCGCCACAGCTCCTCTTCGGAAATCTCTGGGAGAAAGCCCGGCGGGGCGGAGGGATCGTAGACCATGTTCCAGACCATGCCCAGGGGAATGGGATCGTCGATGTTGCCGTCCATCCCCACCGAGGCCGCCCCGCCCCGGGCGAAGTCGCCGGTGATCCGGCCCGCCACCCCGGCGAGACTGAAGTTGTAGCCCATGGTTTTTATCCCCGCCCGGGCCGCGTCCCGGAGGATGCGCCGGAGACCCTCCATCTGCTCCCCCCGGCGGGGCCCGTCCAGAAGAACGTCGTGCCAGAGGGCGGGATCGAAGTTCTCCAGCGCTTCCAGAACAAGACCATGGCGGGCCATCCGGTCCCGGATCCGCGCGAAGCTTTCGTAGTTCCACAGGCCCAGGGTGGCCCCCGCCAGACCCCAGCCGCCGGAGTCTCCCACCGGCTGGTTCTCCGCCTCGGTGTGGCCGCTCCCGCCGTGGAAGTAGTCCGTCAGGTGGACGACCCCGTGGGTAGCCCCGCTCTGCCGGGCGAAGCGGTAGTAGTCGTCGTTCAGCATGTGGTGGTAGAAACCGAAACCCAGTTTCATGGCGGATCCTCCTGTTCGATCGAAGATGACATCCCGCTCCCTGCGGCGCAGAGGCAGGCCCCGAAAATGAAGATACAGCCGGAGAGGTGGCTCCACACCAGAAGGGCGGCGGCCCCGCCGAAAACGCTGTACACCGGGTTCATGGGGGCGAAGTTTTTCAGGTACAGAAAGAACAGGGCATCCCCCGCGCGGAACAGAAGGGTGGCGACCAGGGCGGGGATCCAGACAACGGCGAAGCGGGTGCGCCCCCGGGGGGCGATCTTGTAAAAAAGAAGAAGGCCGACGAAGATGAAGAGGGACGGGAGGAAAAGAAGACCCGTCTGCCAGGCGCGGAGCGGAAGTCTCCGCAGCGGGGGGATCCAACGGGTGGCGGCTTCCACCAGCAAGGGAAAAACGATGCCGATGAGCACCGTGGCTGACATGACACAGAGAAGAACCAGGCTCTTCAGCGGAAGGCGCCACCAGCCCAGGGAGTCTATCCCCCAGGCCCGGTTCGTGGAGCGCACCAGGTTCGAAACGAACCGGAGAACCACCCAGATCAGTATGGTGGAGGCCGCCGCCCCCGCCCCCCGACGGGAATCCAGGAGGTCGAAGAAGGTCCGGCGGATGAAGCCTTTGATCTCCTCGTTGACGGGGAAATAATGGTGGAAAAAATCCGGCAGCGCCTCCCCCGCGACGGCCCGGTCGATGAAGGCGCCGGCGATGGAAAACACCAGGATAATCAGCGGCGCCATGGCGAAGAGGGCGTTGAAGGCCAGGGCCGAGGCGCGCTGGGACCCGTCGATGGCCAGGTACTTTTTCACCGCCAGAAGAGTTGTCATCCACCCGCGACGCAGCATGCACAACAGTCTAATGCCCGCGGGGGTAAAAGTGAAGCCCCCGCCGCCAACGGCGGACGGGGACTTCGGGGGAGAATAGGTTCTATGATCACGGCCCCGCCGACGGCGGCGCCGGTATCACCACGCTTACTTGACGATCCCGATCAGGAAATCGCTGCCCGCCCGATGGATCCTGAGCATGAACTCCTTCTTGTCCGGGTCGTTGACGGCCCGGTAGAAATCCATGATGGAGTTGATCTTCCGTCCGTTGATTTCCCGGACGATGTCGCCGGTCCGCAGATTGGCGGTGTCCGCGGGGCTGCCGGAAGTCACGTTGCCGATGATGACCTTGCCGATGTCTCCGGTCAGGTTCAGGTCCCGGCGGATCTTGTCGGTTATCTCCACCGCCGAAATGCCCGGCCAGGCCTTCTTGGTGATGTCACCCATCTCGGTCTCCGCCTTGCGGGCGGCGGTCCTGACCCGCAGATTCAGGGTCTCGCCGAAGCGGATCACCTGGAACTCGGCGTATTTTCCCGGGACCAGATTGCCCACCGCCTGCACCAGCGCGGAGGAGCCGGAGATCTCCTGTCCCGCGATCCGCACGATCAGGTCCCCGGGCTGGAGCCCCGCATGGTAGGCCGGGGAATCCAGGAACACGTCGTACACGAAGGCTCCCAGGGAGGTCTTGATGCCCATGCTCTCCCGCAGTTCCTTCGACGGGTCGCCGGAGTTGACTCCCAGCCAGCCGTACTCCACCGTTCCTTTGGAGATCAGATCGTCGATGGCCTTTTTCGCGTTGTTGATGGGGATGGCGAAGCCCAGGCCCACATTGCCGCCGCTCTGGGACGCGATCCAGGCGTTGATGCCCACCACCTCACCGTACATGTTCACCAGGGCGCCGCCGGAGTTCCCCTGGTTGATCGCCGCATCGGTCTGGATGTAATCGGTGAAGTTGCCCACCTCCATGCCCGGCACCGGCCGTCGTCCCACGGCGCTGACTATCCCCAGGGTGATGGTGGACTCGAAGCCCAGGGGGTTGCCCACCGCCATGGCCCAGTCGCCCACCTGCACCTTTTCCGAGTCTCCCAGGCTCGCCACCGGGACCGCGTCGGAGGTCTCGAAAATCACCAGGGCCAGGTCCTTCCGGGCGTCCTTTCCCGCCAGCTTTGAATCATATTCCCTGCCGTCGTGCAGTTTGACCTTGATCTCCGTGGCATCTCCGGCCACGTGGTTGTTGGTCAGCACGTAGACCTTGTTCCGGTCTTTCCGGACTATGACCCCGGAGCCCAGCCCCTGCTGGCGGAACTCCCGCTCCTGGCTCTCGCTGTTCCGGTCGCCCCTGTTCCGGGGGTTGCCGAAGAAGAACTCGAAGGGGGAGCCGAAGTTGAGAGAGGGGACCCGCTGTTTGACCACCTGCACCGTGTTGATCTCCACCACCACGGGAAGCACCTTCTGGGCCACCCTCCTCAGGCTGCTCTGGACCCCCTCCAGCGCCGCCACCTCGCCCCGGGAAAGATCCTGGGAGAAGGCCGGCGGGGCCAGGCCCAGAAGCAGCGCCGCCGCAACGGTCAATAAAACCTGTCGTTTCGTCGTATTCATGGGATGTTCCTCCTCGCATTTCTCTGCGCATCTCATGATGAGAGATTACAGGAGAAACATTTCCCGCCCATTACCGGGGGATTACAGTTTTGTAATGGAAGGGGCCGGAAGTTCGATGAAGAAACAGGCGCCGGGGCCGGGACCCGGGCCGGAGCCAGAACCCGAGACCGGGACAGAGCCCGACATCAGGCCCGGGCCGGAACCCGGCCTCGGATCCAGGCTGGAGTCTGACCCCTGGACCGGCCCGGAGTCCGGTCCTGATCCCGGGGAGGAACCCGGGACCGGTCCCGGGGAGGAACCCGGGACCGGGATGAGGCCGATGGAGCCGCCGTGGGCCTCGGTGATGGCCCTGGCGATGGAGAGTCCGATCCCCAGTCCCGGTTTGCTTTTCGACCCCGCCCCCCGGTACAGCCGATCCCAGATCCGGGAGGCATCTTCGGCGGGGATCCCCGGTCCCCGGTCCCGCACCTCCAGGCGGGGCCGGCCGTCACGGGTCGACAGCAGCACCAGGATCTCCTCCCCGTCGGGGGAATACTTGACGGCATTGTCCAGGAGGTTCCCCACCACCCGGCGGAACCTGCCGGGATCCACGAAAGCCCGCAGGGTTTCCGGTCCCTGCAGGCGGATCCTGACCCCCCTCTCCTCGGCGACGAAGGCGTACATGTCCACCAGTTTTCGTGTCAGCTCCACGAGGTCGGTGTCCGCCATTTCCAGCCGGAGGGTCCCCGACTCCGCTTCGGACAGATCCATGACGGCGTTCAGCAGGGTCAGTATCCGGTCCGCCTCCTCCAGACCGTCCTGCAGGGCCTCCCGGCAGCGCCGTCCGTCCTCCGGACCCCGCAGGGCCAGCTCCGCCAGGCCGCGGAATCGGGTTAGGGGGGTCCGAAGGTCGTGGGCCACCGAGTCCAGGGTCCCCTTCATCCCCTTCACCACGGTTTCGATGTGTTCGATCATCCGGTTGAACGGGCCCACCAGGTCTCGGAGCTCGTCCCGGGCCCGGACCGCGTCGATCCTCTCGTTCAGATTGCCCGTATCGACGATGGACACCGCCGCGGCGGCGAGTTTCTGGATGGGGGACAGGGTGCGGGCCGTCAGGAAGGCCCCCACCATGGCGCTGAGGAGCATCAGCGGAAGGAGGAGAAGCGAAAAATTCCGCACCACCAGGGACAGGGCCTTTCTGCTCTGCTCGGTGGACACCCCCACTTGCAGAAAGTACTCGTCCCCCAGGGGTATCCCCGCGGCGGTGAGGCTGTATTTGCGGTTGGGGGAGTGGAGGGTCAGGAGAGCGTCCGGGTTCCGGGGGGCGCCTTCCAGGTTGTCGGGAAAGAAGTCCCTCCATCCCTGGGGGTAGATGAAAAGGACGGTGGCGTTGTCTTCGTCGGAGACCCGCAGGAAAAAAGGCGTGCCCTCCAGGCCCACCGCGCCGCTCTCCAGGCCCGCCAGGACCTCTTCCACATCCCGGGTCTGGGTGACCGCCCAGTAGCCCAGGAGCTTGTGGCGGATGAACTCCAGCTCCTTTTCCCGCAGGGAGCCCCTGACGGTGAAATAGACCCCACCCAGGAGAAGAAGGGAGGTCAGCGCGAAGAGGCCCGAGAACAGCGCGGCGATGCGGTAATTGATCCGGCGGATCCCCGCCCTATTCTTCCCGGAGAACATAACCCACGCCCCGGATGGTATGGAGGATTTTCCTGTCCGCTTTCCGCTCCAGTTTGCTCCGGAGACGGAAAACCAGGACATCCACCACGTTGGTCTGGGGATCGAAATCGTAATCCCACACGTGTTCGAGAATCATGGTTTTGGACAGCGCCTGGCCGGGATGGCGCAGGAGGTATTCCAGGAGCGCGAACTCCCGGGGCTGCAGATCGATCCGTCTGCCTCCCCGGGTCACCTGCCGGGAGACCAGGTCCATGGAGATGTCCGCGTATTCCAGCCGGGTGGGGACCGTCCCGCCGGGGGGGCCGGCCCGGCGGATCAGGGACTGAAGCCGCACCAGGAGTTCGGAAAAGGAGAAGGGCTTGGTGAGGTAGTCGTCGCCCCCCTTGCGGAAGCCCAGGACCCGGTCGTCCACCGAGCGCCTGGCGCTGAGGATCAGAATGGGCGTTTCCACCTTCCGCTCCCGGAGCTTCTGGATCATCGAAAGGCCGTCCATCCCGGGCAGCATGATATCCACCACCGCCGCGTCGAAGGCCCCGGAGGCGAAGGCTGCCAGGGCATCCTCCGCCGAGTTCACCGCAACCACGGCGAAACCCGCCTCCCGGAGCCCCTTGGCGACGAAGGACGAGATCTTCCTGTCGTCCTCCACAATGAGAACCCGCATGGAGGAATTCTACAGGATTCCCGGGGTTTTGGCAAACCCGGCGGGAGGGCAGATCCCGACCCCCGACTCCGGCGGTTTCGTCTCCTTCTCCTGTTGACCCCGCCGGGACTGCGTATTACCCTTTGACGATGGACCGGTGGATGGGAGAAAAAGAGCAGGAAGCCTTGTGCCGGATAGCCGCCCTCTGTCTGGCGCCGGGGGTGCGCTCCCGGGAGCTTCTCCGGGCGGTCGCTGGGGAATTGGCCCTCCTCTTCCCGGACACCGAAAAGGTCCGGGTTCGGATTCACCTGGGGAAGCTTCGGGAGGAGTATCCCGCTCCGGCGGACGGCGCCTTCTCCATCTCCGGCGGCCCCGCTGCGGAGGACCTCCCGGCGCTGCGGACCGAAATCTCCGGGCCTCCCGGAGGCGGCGGGGGGCAGGAGGGGGAGATTCTGCTGTTCCGCTCCGGCGGCCCCGGCGGGGCGGAATCCCTGGAACGGACGAGACGCCTCCTGGTTTCCGCGGGAAGCCTGCTGGGGGAGAGTGTCCGGAGGCTCCGGGCGGACCGCCGGCTTCGGCTGCGGAATGTCGCCCTGAGGGAGGCGGTAATCCGGTTGGAGGGAGACAGGAGGCGGTTTCTCCGCAGACTTCGCCTGTTCATCGAGGGGAGGGTGCTCCCCCAGCTGCGCGGGGTGACGGGCGGGGACGCCGACGAGACGGAAACCGCTCTGCGCCGTCTGGGAAAAACCCTGGAGGCCCTTCCCGGGAGACTGGACCTGGAGCTTCGGCTCGAAGGTTACCGCCTCAGCCCCCGGGAGCGGGAGATCTGTGATCTCATCCGCGGGGGGATGACCAGCAAGGAGATGGCCGTCCAGCTGGGCCTGTCGGAGTTGACGGTGGAGCGGCACCGCCACAACATCCGGCGCAAGCTGGGGGTGGAAAAAAACCGGAGCCTCGCGGCTTTCCTCGCCCGGTTTTGAGCCCGTTACCTGTAGTTTTTATACAAACATAATACATGATCACTGGATATTGTTTTCTGCCCGAATCGCTTGTATCATGACTGTTTGGGTGGGTTTCTCGTATCCGCCGGAAATTCCAAATACAGAGGTACGTCATCATGCGGCGAAAGCAGATTTTCATGACAGAATATGACCACAAACGTCTGGCCGGCATGGTTCGCGCTCATAAACAGGCCGGCAAGCGGGCCAGCCACCTCACCGCTCTGGAAAGAGAACTGGAGCGGGCTTCGGTGGTGCCCATCCACATGATACCCAAGTACGTGGTGACCATGAACTCCACCGTCCGATATACCGACCTTTCCAGCAATACAATAGAAGAATGCACCCTGGTCTTCCCCGGACTGACGGATCCGGGAAGCAGGAAAGTGTCGATTCTGGCCCCCATCGGGGCTGCGCTGATCGGCGAGACCGAGGGCAATATCGTGGAGTACGAGGCCCCCGGAGGAACCATGCGGATCCGGGTGGAAAGCGTGGTCTATCAGCCCGAGTCTGAGGGAGAGGAGGACCTCTAGGCCGGATCCTCCCTCCGGCGGAGCAGCTCCAGGCTGCTGCCCGCCCCAAGCCCCCGGCCCGTTTCCCTCTCCTGGGCACCGGAAAAACGGATCAGGTCGCCCCTGCGCAGAGACAGGAAGGCCTGCGCCTCCGGCGGCAGGGTCTCCCGTTTCGCCGACAGGGCGAAGCGGCCGTCGGGGCCGCAGACCAGATGGCGCAGCCGCCCGCTTTTAGAGAGCATGCCGTCGGATACGACCCGATACACCCCGGCTGCCGGAGCGTCGGCCTCGTCGGGGGAGTGACCCGGCGGGGAGGCCAGCAGATAGGCGGCTTTCAGATTCTCCCGGGGTGAGACCCGGCTCATACGGCCGATGTCCCGGACAATGCGGGGGGGAGTCCAGTCCCATTCGCCGTGACAGGTTCCCCCGGCGGCGAGGGCCGGGCAGGGGCCCGTGTATGAACAGGGCGCAAGGATCCGCCACCCCGCCGAAACGAGCCGGTCCCGGAGGCGGAGCAGATCCGCGGCGGTGGCGGGAAGGGCGGGGTCGGCCAGCAGAACCACCCCCCGGGGAGTGAGGAGGCCCGAGAGCCGCCGGAGCAGGTCAAAACGGAGTTCCACCCGGTCGGGCCTGCCCTCCCAGAGTTCGTTGAACAGATGTCCGGCGGTGAGAAGGTCGTAGCGGGAGGCAGGATCCGTGACCGGGCCGGGCGGCTCCGCCGGGCGCCCGCTCCCACCCGGGGTCGGGTTCTCCGTCCCCAGGGCGTCCCAGACCCGGGTTTCGAGACGGTATCCGGAGAGTTCGGCGGTTCTCCGGGCCCAGGCGAGGCCTTCGGCGCTCCGGTCCCAGGCGGCGACCTGTCCGAAGCCCCGGTCCAGAAGGGCCAGGCTGAAGGCACCGGACCCGGCGCCCAGGTCCAGCGCCCAGGCCT
>JAKQWJ010000181.1 GCA_029562045.1 Spirochaetota bacterium
CATCACGGGCTTCCGCTGCCTCCGTTCGGAGGTCTCGGGCCGCCGGCTCTGGGGTCTGTTCCGGTCCCGGTTCGGCAGCCCCGATGCCTTCTTCCGGGACCATTTCGTGGCCAACTACTGCCCTCTGGTGTTCATGGCCGAAAGCGGGGCAAACCTCACCCCGGACAAACTGAAGGGGGAGGCGGCGGAGCTTCTTTTCCGGATCTGCGACCGGGCCCTGGGGGAGGTCATAGGGATCCTCCGTCCCCTCTGGGTGGTGGGGATCGGGAAGTTCGCGGAGAAGCGGGTCCGGGCGGTCCGGGAGGTTCTTTTCGGGAAGGGCGCCCGGGTTTCCGGGGCTCCGGGGGAGGAGCCGGCCTTCCGGGTCGCCTCGATCCTCCATCCCAGCCCGGCCAACCCCGCGGCGAACCGGGGCTGGGAAGAGGCGGCTTCCGCCGCGCTGGAAGCCCTGGGGGTCTGGGAAAAAAAGGTTTGACCGTTTCCTCCCCTGCGCCTTATCATTGACCCATCTTTTCTTCCGGAGAGAAACGAGATGATGGACCGCCTCCCCGCCGCCCCCCAGGCCCTCCGCGCCCGGAGGTCCCCGACCGGCACGACCGCCGTCGGCAATCCCTGCCCAGGCTCCGCCCCCGGGAGGGCGCTTCGGACGGCGGCCCTCCTCCTGGCGCTCCTCACCCCGGCCCTTCTGCCCGCCCAGGTTCAGGACGGTGTGATCGGGCGGGGTGAGTACCCCTTCAGGGCGGAGTTCAAGGGGGGGGATTTCATCCTTCACTGGAACGTAGCGGGCGACCGGGCGGCCTTCGCCATGGAAGCGGAAACCCCGGGCTGGGTCTCCATCGGTTTCGAGCCCACGGCGGTCATGGAAAACGCGGACATGATCGTCGGCTGGGTGGACGGCCAGGGAAAGGTGTTCGTTCTGGACTGCTTTTCCACCGGCATGTTCGGACCGCACCCCCCGGACACCGATCTGGGGGGGACCGAGGACATCATTTCCTATGGAGGAAGCGAAACGGGGGGCCGCACGGTCATCGAGTTCCTCCGTCCCCTGACGAGCCGGGATCCCTACGACCGGAACCTGCCGCCTTCGGGCGGGGTGGATGTCATCTGGGCCTTCGGCGGGACCGACAATTTCGAGAACATCCACGCCGCGGCGGGCTCCGGCTCCATCAATCTCGCCTCCGGGGATTCCAGGACCCGCCGGGGGGGCCCGTTTCTCCCGCTGCATGCATCGGCCATGGCCCTTGCCCTTCTTCTCATGGCCGTCGCCGCCGGGGTGGCCCGTTTTCTCCGGAAGAAGACGTGGTGGCTCAGGACCCATCGGCCCCTGGGCATCGCGGCGGGGGTCCTCGCCGCGGGGGGGCTGGCATCGGCCCTGGTCTTCGTCGGCTCCGCCGGAGGGCCGCACCTCCGGGTCCTTCACGCCTGGGTGGGTCTCGGCGCCCTGGCGGCGGCCTTCTCCGCCCCCTTCCTGGGTCATGGCTTTCTGAAATCCCGGAAAAACAAGCCGCTGTTGCGGACGCTGCACCACCGGGCGGGGTGGGCCGCGGCTTCGCTGATGGCCCTGGCGGCTGTCCTGGGTCTTCGGCTGGTGGGGCTCCTGTAGACGGCCCGGTCCTACCCCGCCGGGTTTTCCTTGATCCGGATCTCCGCGTACCTCCCCGACGGTTCCCGGGCCGCCTCCCCCCCTTCCTGACGGGAGCCGTCGAAAAAATACAGGATGTCCTGCAGATCCTCCCGGGACTCGCAGACGGAGAAACGGTAGTAGCAGGGCCGGGTTCGCAGGATCTCCCGCAGATCCTTCCGGTCCCGCATCAGGTCCGGGTCGGTGAACTCCCGGATCACCGCACGAAGGCCCCCCAGCCAGGCCCGCCCGTAATGAAAAAGCCGCCAGAGCCCATCGGGGTCCCGGTAGTAGAGTTCGTAGAGCCCCGCCATGGCGGGGACGGTTTTCTGTATCTCGTACCTGTCGGCCTTGCGGAGGGCCGACCAGCGGATGGTGTAATACGCGCGGCCGTCCCGCACGGTTTTTTCCGTCCGGGCCGCGGGCACAAAATCCATGACCCGATACTACCCCGGCGGGCCGGATTGAACAAGCTCCCCGCCTTCCCCCGCGCTTGACTCTCCCGTCCCCGGGGACCTATGCTGGATCCGCCATGGGCAGGAAAAAAACCCTCGTGCTGGAAACCACCGCCCCGGATCTGCGCAAGGCCGGGGAGATAATCCGCCGGGGCGGCCTGGTGGTCTTCCCCACCGAAACCGTCTACGGTCTCGGGGCGGACGCCGGCAACGCCGCGGCCTGCCGGAGGATCTTCTCCGCCAAGGGGCGGCCCGGGGACAACCCCCTCATCGTCCATCTGCCGGAGGTTTTCCGCATCCCCCTGGCGGCGGCGGAGATCTCCCCGGAGGCGGCGCTTCTCATCGAAGCCTTCCTGCCCGGCCCCCTTACCCTGATCCTCCCGAAAACCGCCGGAATTTCCCCCAGCGTCACCGCGGGGCTTCCCGACGTGGGGATCCGGGTGCCCTCGGACCCGGCGGCCCGGGATTTCCTGCGCTTCGCCGGGGTGCCCGTGGCGGCGCCGTCGGCCAATCTCTCCGGCCGCCCCAGCCCCACCACCTTCGAAATGGCCTGGGAAGCCATGGAGGGCCGGGCGGACGCGGTGATCCGGGGCGGGGACTGCACGGTGGGGCTGGAATCCACAATCCTGCGCCTCTCCGGCGGCAGGGTGGAAATCCTGCGGCCGGGAAAAATCGGTGAGGGGGAGATCCTGCGGGTCATGAAAAAGAAACCCTCCTTCCCGGAGGTCTCGGGGGACGAGCCCCCCCCCGCCCCGGGGATGAAGTACCGCCACTACAGCCCCCGGGCGGAGGTGCTTCTCTACCTCCGGGAGGAGGAGATCCCGGCGGCGGAACTCCGGGGGAAAAAGATCGGCGTCCTGGCCCTGGGGCCCGGCGCCCCCGGAGGGCTCCCGGCGGATGTTCCGGTCGCCCGGGCGGCCTCCATCGACGAGTACGCCCGGCGGCTGTACGCGGAGTTCTTCGTTTTCGACAAGCTGGGCTGTGAGAGGATCTACGCGGTTTTCCCGCCTCCCGAGGGGATAGGCGACGCGGTGAGAAACCGGCTGCTCAAGGCGGCGGGAGGCCGGTTCCTCCGGCCCCCGGCGTGAGGCTTCGGAAACAGGAAGCTTTCGTCGAGACGGCGCCGCCCCGAGGGCTTTCCCGCCGCCCCGACGGTTTTCCCGCCTCCCCCCGGCGCGCCGGGAGCCCGGGTGTACCTCCGGCCTGCCTGGGGCTCAACCCGGGACAGGCCGCCTCCCCGGCCTTCCCCCCGCCGGCCGAAGGCGCCGCTCCCGGAAGGCCCGCTTCTCCGCCGCCCCCCTTAAAGCGCCGCGCCCACCTCTTCCCGGGACTCGGCGGGTTTCTCCGCCCCTTCGGTGAAGACGATCCTGTCCCCCCGGACGGACACAACGATCCGGGAGCCTGCCTCGAAGCGGTGGCGCAGGAGTTCCATGGACAGGGGGTCTTCGATCTCCTGCTGTATGGTTCGGCGCAGCGGCCGGGCTCCGAACTTCACGTCGAAGCCCTTGTCGATGAGATGCTCCCGGGCCTTTTTGGTGACCTGGAAGCCGATCTCCTTCTCCGCCAGCCTGGCCTGCACCTCGCTCAGAAGGATGTCCAGAATCGCGGCGATCTGGGGCCGGTCCAGACTGTGGAAGACCACCATCTCGTCAACCCGGTTCAGGAACTCCGGCCGGAAGAGCCTCTTCAGCTCGTTCATCGCCGAGGCCTTGATTTCCCGATGGGCCATGATCCCCTGGGTGGATTGGAATCCCAGGGCCGCATCCCGGGAGATTTCCCGGGCCCCGGCATTGGAGGTCATGATCAGCACCGTGTTCCGGAAGGATACGGTGTGGCCCAGATTGTCCTGCAGCTGCCCCTCCTCCAGCACTTGAAGAAGCAGGTTGAATACATCGGGGTGGGCCTTCTCGATCTCGTCCAGGAGCACGACGCTGTAGGGCTTGCGGCGGATCTTCTCCGTCAGGAGGCCCCCCTCCTCGTAACCCACGTATCCCGGGGGCGCTCCCACCAGGCGGGAGACGTTGTGCTTTTCCATGTAATCCGACATGTCCAGCCGCACCAGGGCGTCCTCGTTGCCGAAAAGGTACTCCGCCAGGGTCTTGGCCAGCAGGGACTTGCCCACCCCGGTGGGCCCCAGGAAGATGAAGGAGCCCAAGGGCCGGGAAGGAGAACTCAAACCGGTCCGGGAACGGCGGATCGCCGAGGCCACCGCCTTGATGGCGTCGTCCTGCCCGATGACCCTCCGATGCAGTTCCTCTTCGATATTCATGAGACGGCCCGACTCATCCACCGCCAGACGGGCCAGGGGGATGCCGGTGATGTCGGAGATGACCTCCTGGATGTCCGCAGCGTCCACCACGTTCTCCCCCGCCTTCAGGGACACCCGCCACTGGTTCTTCATCTCTTCCACCCGCTCCTTGATCCGGCGGGCCTCGTCGCGGCAGGCGGCGGCCTTCTCGTAATTCTGGGCGCCCACCATGGCCATTTTTTCGGCGTTGAGCCTTTCGATCTCCTTTTCCAGCTCCGTCACCTCCGACGGGCGGGTCTGGTTGCTGATCCTCTTGCGGCTCCCCGCCTCGTCGATCAGGTCGATGGCCTTGTCGGGAAGGTAGCGCTCGGTGATGTAGCGCCGGGACAGAAGGGCCGCCACCTCCAGGGATCCGGGGGTGTAGGAAACGTTGTGATGGTCCTCGTAGCGGTCCTTGATCCCCTTGAGGATCTCGACGGTCTCCTCCACGCCGGGTTCGTCCACGTAGATGGTCTGGAACCGGCGCTCCAGCGCCGCGTCCCGTTCGATGTATTTTTTATACTCCTTCACCGTGGTGGCGCCGATGCACTGGATCTCGCCCCGGGACAGGGCGGGTTTGAGCATGTTGGAAGCGTCGATGGCTCCCTCCGCCCCGCCGGCCCCGATGATGGTATGCAGCTCGTCGATGAAGAGGATGACGTTGCCCACGGCGACGATCTCCTTCATGATCCGCTTGAGCCTTTCTTCGAACTCGCCCCGGTACTTCGTTCCGGCGATGACCGAGGCCAGATCCAGCGTCAGGACCCGTTTCCCCATGAGGACCTCCGGAGCGGTTCCGGCGGCGATGCTGTTGGCCAGACCCTCGACTATGGCGGTCTTCCCCACCCCGGGCTCGCCGATGAGGACGGGGTTGTTCTTGGTCCGTCGGGCCAGTATCTGGGTGACCCGCCGGATCTCCTTTTCCCGGCCCACCACCGGGTCCAGCTTGTCCTGGGCGGCCAGGACCGACAGGTCCCGGGAAAACTCGTCCAGGGTGGGCGTCGCCTTCTTCGCCGCCCCCGGCGGACCCGTCTGAGCCTTCTTCCGCGCCCCCTCCTCGACGGAGGGTTTCTTTCCTCCCCCCTGGGGGTAGCTGCCGCTGAGTTCCATCACGATGTCCCGCAGAACCTCCACGGTGACATTGAAGGTCCCGAGGAAACGGGCCACAAAGCCGCCCTCTTCCCGGCTGCAGGCCAGAAGAAGGTGTTCGGTGCCGATGTATTCGTGTCCCAGATTCCGGGCTTCCTCCGCCGAATCCTCCAGGATCTTCTTGCCCCGGGGGGACGGCGGCACGTCTCCGAGGATGAAACCGCCCTTCTTCTTGGGTAAATTGGCCTCGATTTCCGATTGGAGCCTCTCGGGATCGATCATGGCTTTCTGGAGCACCTTGAAGCCCAGACCGGAGCCCTCCTTCAGAAGGGCGAGCATGATGTGTTCCGGAAGCAGCTGATCCGAATGAAAGCGCTTCGCTTCGTCCTGGGCCAGGATGGTCAGGATCCTCTGCGCACGCTGTGTAAGTCCTTTAAACACGTCCTCCTCCTACCCTGGGGAACCGTCCAGACCCGAGCGGATCCACGCGGCCCTCTCGCCGTTCTCCCGCTCCTCCCCCACCTCACCGCCCCCCAGACGCATCCGCACGTGGGCGGGACGGCTTTCAAAAAGCAGGGCGGTCACCCGTGCCGGGTCAACCCGGGCCGCGCAGTCCATGGCGCATCCCATCCGGACCAGCGAAAGAAGCTTGACCGCCTCGTCGCAGCGCAGAAACCTGGCCCGTTCCAGAACGCCCAGGGCCCTGCACACCTGATCTTCGAGAAAGTCCCTTTTCTTTTCGAAAAGGAAACTTCTCATCTCCCTCTCATAATGTAACAACGAACGGGTGATTTCTTCAAGTTTTTCGAGAATTTCTTCCTCGGAAACCCCGATTTCCGAGCCCCCGGAGAGGAGAAACAGGTCCCCCGGCGCCTCCTCCCCGGGAAGGAAGGGCCGGATCCGATGGTTCGCCGCTTCCACCAGTTCCCCGATCTTTTTGTTCCCGCCCCCCAGCTGGGAGGCGGGGAGGTGCAGTAGCGCCGATGCCCGGAGGGCCGGCCCGATGTTGTCGATCTCCGCGGACAGGTATCCCCATTCCAGGGAGACCGCGTAGTCCAGCAGGGACTCCAGCCGGGAATCCAGGCCGTCCGCCTCCGCCCAGGCGCGGCGGAGATCCAGCCCGCCCCGGAGAGAGGCGATCCGCAGGTGATCCCGGGCGTTGACCTCCACCCCGAGGTCCATCCCCGGCAGGAGGAAAACCGAGACCCCCCGGGCCCCCTCTTCGGGACCAAGCCGGCTTTCCTCCCCCAGCAGGGCGGCCTCGTCGGAGGCAAGGTCCTCCCAATCGTAGCGGAGGAGCCCCTCTTCCTCCCGGGCGTCCCCCAGGGCGTCCCGGAGAGCCTCCCCCACCAGACGGCGGACCTCCAGAAAGCCCTCCTCCCTCAGGAGGTGCGGAAAAAGAACGCTGGACAGGTTGCGGGACAGCCGGACCCGGCTGGAAACAACCACATCCCCCTCGGGGCCGGGTTCCCGATACCAGGAGGGAGACCGATGGGACTTTCCGAAACCCGTCACTCCCTGTCCCCCGGAGCCTCGTCGATGAGGAGGATCTTGTCCCGGAGCCGGGCGGCGAGCTCGTAATCTTCCCGCTGCACCGCCGCGGCGAGCCGCGCTTTCAGATTCTCCCGGTCTATCATGAAGGCCGTCAGCGACTGGACCCTCCGGGGCAGTTTACCCCGGTGTTTCTTGCCGCCGCCGGTCTTCAGCAGTTTGACCATTTCTTTTCCGAACACGGAGTAGCAATTGGCGCAGCCCGCCCGCCGGTCGGCCCGGATCTCCCGGAAGCGGCTCCCGCAGGCGGGGCAGGTCTTGACTCCCGCGGTCTTCACGCCCGGCAGGCGTTCGAAAAGACCCTTCAGCAGCCAGGCGACCCCCTCCTCCGGAGTGTCCCGGTCCCCGATGATGCCTTTTTTCCGGGCGCAGGACTCGCAGATGCGGATCTCCCGGGATTCGCTTCCTATGATCTGCCGTATCCTGACAACGGCATTTTCTTTGCCACACAATTCACATGTCATGTCGCTTCCTGGGGCGCCTCGCGGGCCCGGCGCCGCTCTTCAAGATAGCAAAAATCCCCCTCCCCGGCAAGGCGGGGGCCGGAGCGGCGGGCATCAGCGGCGGCGCCGCGGCATCCCGGCGGCAGGCGCCGCGGCATCCCGCGGAACCCGCCGGCCTGGATCCTGATCCCAACAGCCTGTCCGCGGAATCCGCCGGCCTGCCTCCTGATCCCGGCAGCCTGTCCGCGGAATCCGCCGGCCTGGCAGAGGGCATCAGCGGCGGCGCAGGACCTCCAGCGGCCGGACCCTGCCGGCCCCCCGGGAGGGAAGATAGGAGGCCAGAAGGCTCAGCAGCAGAGAGAAGCCCGCGGCGGCGGTGACCTCGAGAAAATCGATTTCCACCGGGATCCGTTCCAGGTAGAACCGGGGGTCCAGCAGAGTGACGCCTCCCCCCCGGGGGAGGAGGAAGAGGACTCGCCCCCACCGGACCAGGAAATTCATCAGCCCCTCCACCCCGGCGATGATTTCGTTGACGGAAACCGAGATCGCCAGCCCCGCGGCTACTCCCAGCAGGGTACCGACGAGCCCCACGGCGAAACCCACGGCCAGGAATATCCGGGAGATATCCCGGGGCCCCATCCCCAGGCTTTTCAGGATGGCGATATCCTCCCGTTTTTCGATCTGCAGCATCACCAGGGCCGAGGAGATGGTGACGGAGGCCACCGCAAGAATCAGGGCCATGATGAAAAGAAGGAGGTACTTCGTCGTCCGGAAAGACATGTACTGCCCCTTCTCCAGTTCGAACCAGGAGTAGACCCGCAGCCCCGGGGGAAGTTCCCGGCGGATCTTTTCCATGGCATCCCCGATCCCGCCGAAGGGGTCCCGGATCTTGATCCCCAGAATGCCCCGGGACGTCTCCCGGGACATGATCCTCTCTCCCCGGGACAGTGGAATGTACAGCCAGAGCTTGTCCAGCTCCTGGTACCCCGTGGAGACCACCCCCCGGACGGTGAAGCTGGTCACCCGGGGAAGCAGCCCCCCGCCATCCAGCGTCCGGACCGTCAGGACCTTGACCTGATCCCCCACCTCCAGCGAGAGCCGGCGGGCCAGTTCGGTCCCCACCACCGCCGAATCCGGTCCGGAGAGATCGAAGGAGCCCGCCCGGATCTCCAGATACCGGCGCAGCCCCCCGTCCCTTTCCCAGAGGTCCTCCGGAACCGCCCGGATGGTCACCCCGGTCCTGCCCCTGCCGGAATAGGCCAGGCCCAGCCCCTGACGCTCCGGGGTCATCAGCAGAACCTCCCCCCGGTCCCGCAGACTCCCGGCGATCCGGGAGAGTTCTTTCTCCCGCAGGTCCGAGAAGGGGAGGATCTGCAGATGGTAGGTCCCCAGTTCCAGGTACCGGGCGGTGATGCCCCGGATCATCGCCCCGGAGACCTCCATCACCACGATGAGGGGCACCAGGCTCAGCGCCACGGCGACGGCGGCGCCGCGGATCCGGCGGACCGAACCTTTCCGGGCTGCCAGGAGATAACGGCCGGCCACCGTGAGGGGAGCGCGGTTCATATCCGGGACAGCTCTCCCCGATGCAGCAGGAAGCGCAGGTCACCCCGGGCGGCCAGCGCCATATCATGGGTGACCAGGACCAGGGTCTTTCCCCTTTCCCGGACCAGGGAGAACAGAAGCTCTTCGATGACCCGGGAATTGCCTTCGTCCAGGTTGCCGGTGGGTTCGTCCGCCAGGATGAGAAGAGGGTCGTTCACCAGGGCCCGGGCCACCGCCGCCCGCTGCCTCTCTCCCCCGGAGAGCATCCCCGGATAGTGGTTTCTCCGGTCCCTCAGACCCACCCGCTCCACCAGAGCCTCCGCCCGGGGAAGGGCCTCCCGCCGGGGCACCCCGGCGATGAGGGCGGGCATCATGACGTTTTCCAGAGCGGTGAATTCCTTCAACAGAAAGTGAAACTGAAAGATGAAACCCAGGAAGTTCCGCCGGTACCCGGTGAGGGACTCCTCGTCCAGGCCTCCGATCTCCCGGGCCCCCACCCGGATGGAGCCGGAGCTGGGGGCGTCCAGACCGCCTATCAGGTTCAGCAGGGTGCTCTTGCCGCAGCCGCTTTCGCCGGTAACCGCGGCGATGCAGGCCCCGGGGAGGGAAAACGACACGTTCCGGAGGATTTCCAGGTCTTCCGAGGAGCTGGAATAGGTCTTGCTCACCCTTTCCAGGACGAGAATCGGATCAGTCATGGCGCAGCACCTCCGCGGGCCTGATGGACGAGACCCTGCGGGAGGCGAAACAGGCCGCCAGAATCGACGCTCCCAGGGCGACACAATGGATGAAGAGGGCTTCGGACAGGTACGTCCGGGAAGGAACCTCGGAGAGGTAGAAGTAGGCCGGGGAGAACAGCGATACCGGGCCTCCCAGCCCCGAGGGGATGTAGGGACGGAGCAGGGTGTTGATCAGGGCGATGCCCATGTTCAGCGCCCACTCGGTGACGGTGAAGATCTCGTTGACCCGTCCCGCGACCAGAAAGCCCAGGAGCTGGCCGAAGAAGGTCCCCGCCAGGCCGATGAAGAGTCCCTCCAGCACGAAGACCAGCCGGATGGATCCGGGGTCCGCCCCCATCGCCTTCAGGAGCCCCACCTCCTCGGTGCGCTCCAGGACCGATCGGCGCAGGGATTGGTGGATGTTTCCCGCCACGACGACGAAAATCAGGCAGATCAGCAGCATCATCATGATTTTTTCGACCCGCAGGGCCCCGAAAATGGCCCGGTTGTACTCCCGCCAGGACAGGACCTCCGCCTCCTTCCCCGCCGCCGCCTCCGCCGCCCCC
>JAKQWJ010000191.1 GCA_029562045.1 Spirochaetota bacterium
ACCATGCTCCTCTGGGGGCTCTCCTTCGTGGGGACCAAGCTGGCCCTCCTGAGTTTCCCCCCCTTCACCCTGATGTTTTTCCGTTTCGCCCTGGCCTCGGTCTTTTTCCTCCTTCTCTTCCTGGTCAAAGGCTTTCCCCGGGTTTCCGGGAAAGGGCACCTGAAGCTCCTGTCCCTGTCGATCTTCGAGCCCATCCTCTACTTCGTCTTCGAGACCTGGGGGCTGTCGCTGACCTCCGCCTCGGAAAGCTCCCTCATCATCGCCCTGGTCCCCGTGGCCGTGGCGGCGCTGGCCCGGATCTTTCTCGGCGAGAGGCTCTCCGCCCGCGCCCTGCTGGGCATCGGCCTCTCCATCCTGGGCGTCGGGGTTCTGGTTTTCGGCGGGGAAGGCGGCGCGGGGAACGGAGGCCACTCCCTGAAGGGAAACCTCCTCATCCTGGGGGCCGTTTTCTCCGCGGCGGTGTACATGGTGCTGGCCCGGGATCTTGCCCGGGACGTGTCGTCCTGGGGGATCACCGGGTTTCAGATCTTCTACGGGGCCCTCTTCTTCGCCCCCTTCCACTTCCTGGGGCCGAAATCCGCCGCCCCGGTTCAGACCTCCTCGGTGGGGGCTCTGATCTATCTGGCCGCCGGAGCCACCGTGGGCGGTTTTCTGAGCTACAACTACGCCCTGAGCAAGGTCTCGGCGACGAAGGCCTCGATTTTCATCAACGGCATCCCGGTGGTCACCGCCCTGGGCGCCTGGGCCATCCTGGGGGAGCGGCTCACCACACCGCAGCTTCTGGGAGCGGCCCTGGTGATCGCGGCGGTCTCCATCACCGGTTCCTCCCCGGAGATCATGGCCGAAAAGGCCGGGCCGGGTTTTGTGGCCTAGTGCCGGCCGGACCGGGCAGCCCTGTCCGGCCCCAGCTCCGGAGGGGATAAAGAGCGCGGCCGTCTCCCCGGCGGGGAAGGCTGGCGGGGGCATGAACCGCTCCCGCCCCTGCCGGAGAAGCCGGCGGGTCCGGAATCCCCCCTCCGCCCCTTGCGGAGCGGCCCCCGATCCGGGCATACTGCTTCAGTATGGACATCTTCAACGCGGCGCCCGATCCCTTCGGCGGCATGGTCGTCTCCGGGGAGGATCTGCCTGAGGACAGCGGGGTCTTCGCCGTGCAGCTGGCCTCCGCCCTGGCGGACTGGAGACGGAACGGGGTGAAGGTGGTCTGGCTCACCATTCCCCGTCTCAGGGCCTCCCTCATCCCCGCGGCGGTGGCGGCGGGATTCGTTTTCCACCACGCCCGGGAGGATTCCCTTCTGCTGACCCTGGCCCTGGTCCAGGGCGCCCACGTGCCGCCCTTCGCAACCCATTACGTGGGAGCCGGAGGTGTGGTTCTCCGGGAGGACGGTCAGATCCTGGTGGTATCCGAACGGTACAAGCTCCTCCCGGGCCGGCGCCTGAAACTCCCCGGCGGAGCCCTGCAGGCGGGGGAGCACATCGGCGACGCGGTGGTCCGGGAAGTCAAGGAAGAAACCGGCGTCGACGCCCGCTTCGAGGCGGTGGTCTGCCTCCGGCACTGGCACGGGTACCGCTACGGGAAGTCGGACATCTATTTCGTCTGCCGCCTCGCCCCCCTCACCACCGAACTGGACCCGGACCCGGAGGAGATCGCCGAGTGTCTCTGGATGCCCCACGGGGAGTTTCTCTCCGACCCGGAGGTCCATCCCTTCAACAAGAGGATCGTCCGGGCGGCCCTGGAAAGCGCAGGCCTTTCCCGGGAGTTCCTGGATAACTACGGCACCGGAGAGAGCCATGAGCTTCTCTTTCCGGAAAAAATCCCCGCCGCGGAAGGCCGGGGGCGGGGGTGACGGCCGAAAATCGAAGGCCGGAAGTAACATCGTTGCCACAGGAGGGCGCAGCTATGACCTTTACAGGCCGCACCGCCGGGGGAAGACCGGTGGAAGTGGAATGCCGGGGCGACAGAATCGACAGCATCCGGGATCTTCCGGGAACGGGGGAAGGGCTGCCTTTTATCTCCGCCGGTTTTCTGGATATGCAGGTCAACGGGTTCCGGGGCAGCGATTACAGTCTCCCGGACCTGTCGCCGGACCATGTCCGGTCCATCATCTCCTACCTGGCCGCGGCGGGCACCACCCAGCACGTTCCCACCATCGTCACCAGCCCGGAGAACAGGATTATCCGCAATCTCCAGGTCATCGCCGACCTGGTGCGCGGCGATGCCGACGCGGCCGCCGCCATCAGCGGAATCCATATCGAAGGGCCGTTCATCTCCCAGGAGGAGGGGCCCCGGGGTGCCCATGACCCCGCCTTCGTCCGGGAGCCCGACCCCCGGGAGTTCCACGAGTGGCAGGCCGCAGCCGGGGGCCTCATCAGAATCGTCACCGTCGCCCCGGAACGCCCCGGAGCCATCCCCTTCATCGAAATGCTGGCCGGGATGAGGGTGGTTCCCGCCATCGGGCACACCGGGGCGGATCCGGAGACCATCGTCCGGGCCGTGGAGGCCGGGGCCCGCCTGTCCACCCACCTGGGCAACGGGAGTTTCGTCACCCTCCCCCGGCTGCGGAACTACATCTGGGAACAGCTCGCCGAAGACCGCCTGACGGCGGGGATCATCTGCGACGGCTTCCATCTCCCCCCGTCGGTGGTCAAGGTTTTCCACCGGGCCAAGGGTTCGGACCGGATGATCCTGGTCAGCGATGTGGCCCTCCTGGGGGGCCTGGAACCGGGGATCTACAAATGGGGGGCCCTGGATGTCCAGGTCTACGAAGACGGCCATCTGGGGCTTCCGGGCAAGGCCATCCTCGCCGGGGCGGCCCATCTCCTGGACTGGGACATTCCCCGATTCATGGACTACACCGGGGCCTCCCTGGAGGAGACGATCCGGCTCTGCACCGTCAACCCCGCCCGGCTCCTGGGACTTCCCCCGGGCTTCGGCAGGCTCCGGGAGGGTTCTCCGGCGAACCTGGCGCTGTTCCATTACCACCGGGAAAGGCTGACGATCCTGCAGACCGTCAGGGCGGGAAAGACGGTCTTTCAGAACGGGAAAGGCTGATGTCCGTCGAGGATTCCGGCGCAAAAAAGGACGGCTCCGGGGCCGGGGCGGGACCCTTCGCGCCGGGAAACCTGGTGGTCTATAAATCCGCCCCCGCCCGGGTCCTCACCGCGGGGCAGAAGATCGAAATCGAGACGGCGGAGGGTTCCCGGGTCTCGGTGCGCGGCAAGGACATCCTCCTCCTCCACCCCGGCCCGGTCTCCTCGCTGCGGTTCGACCTCCCCCCGGCGGGGGAGGTCCGGGAGGCCTGGGAGATGCTCCAGGGCCAAAGGACGACGGCGGCGGAGTTCGCCGAGCTTCTCTTCGGCACGAGCGGCCCCGGCGAATGCTGGGCCGTGTATTCCCTGGCCCTGGACGGCCTCTACGCCCGGGGCACCCCCGGGGACTTCATCCTCCTCTCCCGGGAGGAACACCAGGCCGTGGCGGACGCCCGGGACGAGGCGGAGCGGGAGGCCCGGGAGAGGAGCCTCCTCCTGGACCGGCTCCGGACGGGAAAGACCCTCCCCCAGGACCGGAAGCCCCTCCGGGAGGTGGAGGATGTGGCCTTCGGCAGGTCCGGGACGAGCCGCATCCTCCGGGACCTGAAGATCCCCAACCTGCCGGAGAAGGCCCACGCCCTGCTTCTGAAGCTGGGGGTCTGGGACGAATCCGTCAACCCTCACCCGGCGCGTCTGGGACTGTCCCTGGAGGGGGCCTTTCCCGCCCTGGAGGATTATCCCGATGGGGAAAGGCTCGACCTGACGGGGCTTCCCGCCTTCGCGGTGGACGACGAGGGCAGCGAGGACCCTGACGACGCGATTTCCGTGGACGGCGACACCCTGTGGGTCCATATCGCCGACCCCGCCCAGGCGGTGCGGCCCGGAACGGAGGCGGACCTCTTCGCCCGGGAGCGGGGGGCCAACCTCTATCTTCCCGAGGGGAAGGTTCCCATGCTGCCGCCGGAGACGACGGAAAGGTTCGGTCTGGGACTGGGAGACACCTCCCCCGCCCTCTCCTTCGCGGTGAAACTCGCCCCCGACGGCTCCCTGGCGGAGCACCGGATCCTGCTGACCCGGGTCCGGGTGACCCGCCTCTCTTTCCGGGAGGCCCAGGAAAGGCTCGACCAGGGGCCGCTCCGGGACATCCATGCCGTCACGTCCCGGTACAACGCCTTTCGCAGAAAAAACGGCGCGGTATCCCTTCGCCTCCCTGAAGTAAAGATCCGGGCGGCCTCCGGGGAGGTCACCATCCGGCCCCTCCCCCCGACGGACGCCCAGACCATGGTGACCGACGCCATGCTGATGGCCGGGGAGGCCGCC
>JAKQWJ010000203.1 GCA_029562045.1 Spirochaetota bacterium
GGGCCCGGGCCAGGACCTCGCCCTTCCGGCGGACCTCCGCCAGGAACTCCCCGTCGGTGATGATGTCCCAGAGGTGGGAGGCCACCGCGGTGGTCACCGGGCCGCCGCCGAAGGTGGAGCCGTGGTCGCCGGTCTTCAGGAGGTCGTTTATCTTCCCGGGGATCAGGGTCGCCGACAGGGGAAGGCCCCCCGCCAGGGGCTTGGCCAGGGTGATGATGTCCGGCTCCAGGCCCAGGGCGAAGGAGGAGTAGACCGCCCCGGTGCGGCCCAGACCGGTCTGCACCTCGTCGGCGATGAGGATGATGTCGTGCGCCCGGCAGAGGCGGTTCAGGGCCGCCGCGAAGGAGGGGGTCATGGCCTTCAGGCCCCCCTCGCCCTGGAGGGTCTCCACGATGATCCCGGCGAAGCTCCGGTCCAGGGTCTTTTCCAGGGCCGCCTCGTCGTTGTAGGGGAGGGTTTCGGTCCCCGGCAGCAGGGGCTCGAAGGGGGTCCGGTAGGCGGGGTTGGGGGTAACCGACAGGGCCCCCAGGGTCCGTCCGTGGAAGGCATGGGAGAAAGAGAGGAGTTTGAAGCAGCCCTCTCCCCGGGTCCGGTGGGCGTAGAGCCGGGCGTACTTCAGCGCCGCCTCGTTGGCTTCGGTGCCGCTGTTGCCGAAGTGCACCGCCCCGAAGGGTCCGGAGCGCAGGAGTTTCGCCGCCAGCTCCAGGGCCGGCTCGGTGACGTAGAGGTTGGAGGAGTGGACGAGCCGGCGCATCTGGTCCGCCGCCACCCGGGCAAGGTCTTCCCGGCCGTGGCCCAGGGCGTTCACCGCGATGCCGGACCCGAAGTCCAGGTAGCTTTTCCCCGCGGCGTCCTTCAGATAAACCCCGTCCCCCTCCCGGAGCACCAGAAAATCGGCGCCGTACTGTTTCGGCAGGGGGCCGGCGTGGATCATTCCTTTGCTGTCGATCGCGAACATCCTCATTCTCCTATGGTGGTGCCCTTCTCCCGGGACAGGAGGAGGGCCAGATCGCCGTATGTGGTGAACTCCCCGATGACCACGGCCCTGACGCCGCTGCGGAGCGCCTCCAGGGAGGAGGTTACCTTGGGGATCATCCCCCCGGTGATGACCCCGTCCCGGATCTCCCTCTCCGCCGCGGCCCGGTCCAGACTCGTCAGCGTCGCGCCGTCTTTCAGGATCCCCGGAATGTCGGACAGGAAGACCAGGGCGTCGGCGGCCAGGGCCTTGGCGATCTCCAGGGCCGCCTCGTCGGCGTTGATGTTCAGCGCCCCCCCCTGGGGGTCCATGGAGGTGGAGGCCGCCACGGGGAGATAGCCCGCCTTCAGCAGGAGCAGGACCGGCTCCGGGTCCACCCGCTCCACCCGGCCGGTGCGGCTCACCCCGGCGGGGTCGATGGACCGGCCGGTGAAAAACCCGCCGTCGGATCCGGAGATCCCCACCGCCCTGATGCCGGAGGCGGAGAACATCCGGACCAGGTCCTTGTTGACCTTTCCCGACAGCACCATGTCCACGATCTCCATCTCCGGGGGGCTGGTCATCCGCACCCCGTCCCGGAAGACCGGCTCCAGGCCGAAGATCCTGGTGACCCGGCTCACCTCCGCCCCGCCGCCGTGAACCAGGATGAACTCATGGCGGTCCCGGAGGGCCGCCATCTCCCGGATCAGGTCCCGCAGGGAGGACTCCGCCGCGGCGGCCTTCCCGCCGATTTTTATCAGAACCCGGCTTTTCTTTCCCATGGCCGTCAGAACTCCCCGTGGAGGGGGAGCCCCTCGGTTTCGTCCAGGCCGAAGCGGATGTTCATGTTCTG
>JAKQWJ010000221.1 GCA_029562045.1 Spirochaetota bacterium
CCGGGTGGAGGGCCTCCACTACCACCCCGCCCCGCCGACGAAGGAGGCGGTCCATCAGATCGGCCTGCAGCTGGCGGCCTCCTCCGGCTCTGAGCAGCGGAGGCACAACCGCTTCGGCTGGCCCCTGAAGGCGGCGCTGAAAAGCGAAAGCGGCGAATGGGAACTGCACCGTCTGCATTCCCTGAGCGCCGGCGGGGCTTTTTTCGCCCACCCCCGGCAGATCCCCAGGGCGGGTTCCATGCGGGACGCCATCATCCAGTTTCAGAACTGCCGCCTCCGGGTGAAGGCGGAGGTCCTGGACACCCGCCGCAATTCCAGCAACCTGCCCTTCGGCTTCGGGGTCAGGTTCGCCGATCTGGACGAGGCGTCCTCCGCCCTCATCGACGGGATCGTCAACGACGCCCTGGTCAGGCAGCTCCTGAATCCGGAGAAGGAGCAGGAGATTCCCTCCATCGCCGAGGAGGCGCTGACTCCCCGCTTCGAGCTGACATAGGGGCCCCGCGCCTCCGGTTTTTCGGTATATTCTTCGCATAGGTTTTTCTTGGGAGGTATTCGATGAAAACTCAATTTTCCGCCCTGGCGATCATAGCCCTGGCGGCCGCCGCCGTTCCCGCCCAGCCCATCCGGGGCGAGGGCGCCTCCTCTCCGCCCTCCCTTCCCCGGGACGGAGGAGTCTCGGCGGAAGCTCTGCCGGTCAAAAACATCGTGCTGTTCACCGGAGGCGTGGGGCACTTCCTCCGGGAGGGCCGGGTGGACGGCTCGGGCAAGCTGGAACTCCAGTTCGGCCTCAAGGATGTGAGCGATCTGCTGAAGAGCCTGGTCATCCGGGACTTCGACGGGGGAAAGATCCGGGGCGTCACCTACGCGTCCCGGGACCCTCTGGAAAGAACGCTGAAATCCTTCTCCCTGGACCTGTCGGGATCCCCCGGCCTCCCGGACATTCTGGGACAGGCCCGGGGCGAGACCGTGGAGGTGGAGGCGGAGAGGCGCCACACCGGAAAGATCCTGGCGGTGGAAAGCCGTCCCTCCGGGGAGGGTGAGGGGGAGAAACTGTTCCTGACGGTTCTGAGCGCCACCCCCGGAGACGAGGGCATCCGAAGCATTCCCTTCGACGGGATCCGGAGCCTCCGCTTCACCCGGGGGAAGCTGAACGACGAGCTGGAGGCCGCCCTGGGGATCATCGCGGACATGCGGAATACCGACAGGAAAAGCGTCTGGATCGACTACCAGGGGACGGGGTCCCGGCGGCTCCAGGCGGGCTATGTCCTGGAAACCCCGGTCTGGAAGACCAGCTACCGGCTGGTCATCGACCCCTCGGGCCGCCACCTGCTGCAGGGCTGGGCGGTGGTGGAGAACGCCACCGACGAAGACTGGAACGGCGTCCGGCTGGACCTGGTCTCCGGGGCTCCGGTCTCCTTCGCCATGGACCTCTACCAGCCCCTGTACAACCCCCGGCCCTTCGTTCCCTACGCGGTCCGGGGCAACCTGCAATCCCGGACCCACGACGAGGGCCTGGCGGGGATTGCGGCCCCGGCGGAGGCGGCGCCGGCCCCCGCGCCGTCGGCCCGGTTCCTGAACAGGGAGGCGGCGGCCCTTTCCAAGGCCATGGCCGCCCGGGAAGAAGATCAGGCCTTCTACGCCGACAGCGCCCCCGCGGCGGCGGAAGCGGAGGCGGTGGGGGAGTTCTTCCGCTACACCATAGGCGAGCCCGTCAGCCTTCCCAGAAGGAGGTCCGGGATGATCCCCATCCTGAACGAAACCATCCCCGGGGAGCGGGTCTCCATCTACAACCCGGAGGTCCACGGCCGGCACCCCATGAACGGCCTGCGGCTGACCAACTCCTCCTCCTTAAGCCTGATGGCCGGGCCCGTGACGGTCTTCGAAGAGGGGATCTACGCCGGGGACGCCCGGATCGACGACCTTCGGCCCGGGGCGAAGCGGCTGGTGAGCTTTTCGCTGGACCTGGACACCGAGGTCATGCGGCTGGATCGGAGCCTGCCGGAACTGATAACCCGGCTCTCCCTCCGCAAAGGGGTCCTGCAGATCACGAAGACCCTGCGCCGGGAGACGGCCTACACGCTGATAAACCGGGGCGACAAATCCCGCGCCATCCTGGTGGAGCACCCCGCATCCCCGGACTGGAAGCTCGCCGAACCGGCCTCCTTTCAGGAGAGAACCGAGGACCTGTACCGTTTCGCCGTCGCCACCCCGGCGGGGCGGGATAAAACCACCGAGCTCCGGGTGGCGGAGGAGCGGGTGGTGGAATCCGCCGCGGCCCTGTCCAGCATGGGCGCCGACACGGTCCTCTTCTACGCGAGCCAGAAGGGCATCAGCGGGAAGGTGCGGGAGGCGCTGAACGGCCTGGCGAAAAAGCAGGCTGAACTGGCGGAGATCGTTCGGCAGAAGAAGCAGGCGGAGACCAGGATCGCCGCCATCCACCGGGAGCAGGAGAGGATCCGGGGCAACATGGCCGGCCTGGACCGGGCCTCGGCCCTGTACCAGCGCTACGTCTCCACCCTGGGGGAACAGGAAACCGCCCTGACGGCCCTGACGGGCGAACTGGACGGCCTGCAGGTCCGGGAGATGGAGAAGAAAAAGGAGATCGACGATTTCCTGGGAGGGCTGGAAGCCTTCTAGAGCGCAGGCCCCGGCGGAGGTCGTTGTCCGCCCCGGTCAGAGATCGGAGCCGTCCCGGTCCCGGTTCGGGGCCGTCCCATTCCTGGTTCGAGGCCGCCCCGGTCCAGGGCTGGGGCGGCGCGGCGGTCGAAGCCGCAAAACGTGACCGCCCCGGCGGCCTGGGCCTCACGGCGGGGGCGGTTTTTACCTACTGAATCCTAGATTATCCCTTCGTAGACCAGCCTCTCCTCCCCGTTCAGGGTCACCACCAGATTGTCCGCCAGAAGTTCCAGGGCCCGGGGGGCGGAGGTGATCCCCACGATGCGGGGGTTGGCCTCCCGGATCCGGTCCCGGTGGACCGTGGAATAGCCTTCCAGGATGTAGCCGGCGATATCCGTCAGAAAGGGAAGAAAGGTCTCGTCCAGGGTGGGGGCCACCAGGATCTCGTCCCCGGTGAGCATGAGCTTGGCCGAGGCCTCCGCGGCGTCCCGGGCCCGGACCACCCGCCCCGTCACCTCCCCGCCGAAGCCCCGCTCCCCCCGGCAGAGGATGGAGCCCAGGAAGTAGACCCGCACCATGTTGGTCACCAGGGGCGTTCCCACCGGGACTCCCGCCACCACCACCACCCGGTCCAGCTTCTTCACATAGCCCGCCTCCATGGCGGCCTTGAGGCCGTTCCTGATCATCTCATCGGCGTCCTGGGTCTCCGCCGCCACCAGGGGATAGACCCCCCAGCTGAGGAGGAGCTTGTTCCGCACCGCCTCCTCCGGAGTGGCGGCGACGATGATCTGCTCCGGCCGGTACTTGGAGAGGATCCGGGCGGTGTTGCCCCGCCGGGTGAGCCCCAGGATGGCCCCGGCCCCGATCTCCTCGGCCATCACATGAGCCGCCTTGGCGGTGGCATGGGGGATGTCCGAGGAGCTTTCCCGGAACCGGAAGTACTTTCGGGCCCTGTCCCGGTACTCCGGGGAGGATTCCACCGCCCGGACGATCCCCGCCATGACCCGCACCGCCTCCACCGGGTAGCGCCCCCCGGCGGTCTCCCCGGAGAGCATCACCGCGTCGGTGCCGTCGAAGACGGCGTTGGCCACATCGGTGAGCTCCGCCCGAGTGGGCTTGGGGTTCACCGTCATGGACTCCAGCATCTGGGTGGCGGTGATGGCCGGCTTGTTGGCGGCGTTGCACTTCTCGATGATCCTCTTCTGGATCAGGGGTATCTCCTCCCCCGG
>JAKQWJ010000224.1 GCA_029562045.1 Spirochaetota bacterium
CACCACCAGGATGCCCCCCTTCCGGTCCACCGCGGTCTTGAAGGAAAACTCGAAGGCCGCCTTCCTCCCGGACAGGGCCAGAAGGGCGAGCCCCGCCGGGTCCGGTGTGTAGCCCAGATTGTCCACATTGCCCAGGTACGCGAAGCGCTTGCCCGATTCCCGGAGACGGCGGTACACATCCTTCAGAACGAGAAAGTTCTGCCCGTGCCCCCCGGGAAGCCCCAGGGTCCGCCCGGGGATTCCTCCGGCTTCGGTGAAGAGCGATTTCCGCTCCCCCTGGGAGGAGTGGGTGAAGGCGGAGATGAGGGGCTGGACCCCCGTTTCAACCCGGGTGATGTCGATGCCGGTTCTTTCGATCAGGGTCCGCAGGGCGGGGCTGTCCCGGTAGGAAAGAAGGGCCCGGGAGACTTCCGGGTCGGTGAAGACACTGGTCATCTGAAACATCGGCGCCAGAGGCGGCGGCGCATCGGGGAGATCGGCTCCGGGGACCGCCGCCCCCGGTCCGGCCCTCCCGGGGGGGAAGGCCGCGGCGGCCGCCCGCCGGCGGCGCAGGACCCCCAGGAGAAGGGCCCGCATCTTCAACTCGATGAAACTGAAACCCGGGCTTCCGTCGGGATTGACGTAGGCGGGGGTGATGCCCTTGGGTCTGTCCCGGCAGAGTTCGGCGGAAATCCGGAAAACCGGCTCCATGAGGCTGAAGAGCTCCCCGCTGAAGGCCCGGTTTATCTTGCCGTCGGCGTAGCTCGTGGCGGAGCCGCCGTTCAGAATGCCGTAACTCAGAAGGGGGTAGAGCAGGACCCCCAGTTTTTCCAGCGCGGCCCGGGAAAAGACCAGGGAGCCTCGCCCGTCGGGCTCGCCGAAGGCTGCGGCGTCCAGGCCGGGGATGAGGCCCGCCAGATTGTCCCGGGCTTCCCGGAGCGGGACGGTGAAGGGGCCCTCCCCGGTGAAATCCAGAACCCGCCGTCCGTCCAGGGACGGGATGTCCCGCACTCTGACGGGTCCCTGGTCCCGGTGGCCGCCCCGGTTCCAGCGGTCCAGGATCCGGAGGCTCAGATCGATGTCTATCCGGTTCCGTTCCATGTCCTCCCGGATCGGGCCGGGAATATGGCTCTTTTCCGGGTTCATGGGGTCCCTCCCTCATCGTCCCGGGGCAGGACGGTGTCCGCGTGGGCGGCCCCCAGAAGGCTTATGCTGTAGTCCCGGACGATGTACACCGGGATCTCCCGCAGGATGTCCCGGATGATACGCCGGTACCCCAGAGAGAAGGCTTCCATGAATCCCCCCGGGCGGAGGAACCAGTCCCGGTTCTTCGCGGCGATGCCCCCGGCCAGGTAGAGTCCTGCGGTGGGGAGGAAGACCGTGGCAATGTTGGCGGCGACCCGTCCGTAGAACCGGGTGAAGAGCCGCATGATCTCGGCACATTCCGGGTCCCGGTCCGCCCAGGCGGAAATCAGCGCGGGCTTTTCGTCGTCCCCGACGCCGTCGATCTCTCTCATTGCCGGACTGACGGGTCCGCCCCGCCGGCGGCGCACCATGTCCCGGATGTTCAGAAGACCCAGGCCGGAGACCAGAAGCTCCGCCTCCGCGACGCCGCCGATGCGGTCTTCCAGCTCCCGCACCAGTTCCCGGCTCTCCCGGTCGAAGCCGCTGAAATCGATGTGGCCGCCCTCGGAGGGGATGGCCAGGAACCCCCCGCCGGTCTCCACTAAGCAGCCCACGCCGAGGCCGGTCCCGGCGCCGATAACGGCCCGCACCGTACCGGAGGGGGAGGGGAGGTGGCCGTCTTCCCGGGGAATGGGGGTCAGAGCCCGGGGGTCGGCGGGGTCCAGAAGGGGAAGCCCGTAGGCGATGGCGGTGAAATCGTTGATGATGCGGGTGGGGATTCCCAGCCTCCGGGAAAGCTCGCCGCCGTCCGCCACCCAGGGGGCGTTGGTCAGGCGGCAGACATTGTCCTTCACCGGCCCCGCGGCGCTGATGCAGCAGCGCCGGATCCGGAGGGAAGGCCTGAGCCGGAGAATTTCCCCCAGGGCGCCGGCCGCGGCCTCTCCCAGGGAGCCCAGGTCCCGGGTTCTGAACAGGAACTTTCCCAGAAGGAAGTGCCTGCGCCCGGACCTGCCCGCCAGGGCGAAGCTGGTGTTGGTGCCTCCCGCGTCGCCGACGAGGATGTGCTCTTCAGCCCCGGCCTCGGGGTCGATCCAGATGATGTCCACGCCCCATCTTATCGTGAGATCGGCGGAAAAGGCAAGGAAGTTCCGGTTTCCCCCGGCGGGACGGTCAGCTGATCCGCCGGACCAGGGGCAGGAACAGGCTGATCCAGACCACGGCCCCGGCGAAGGAGATCAGGGTCCCGGCGACGATGCCCAGCCGGGGGTAAAAATAGGCCACCCCGAAGGCGTAGACGATGATGTTGGAGGAGGAGAGCATCAGGACCTTCCCCGTGGCCCGGGTGAAATCCGGCCCCTGGGTGAGGGTCAGGATGACGAAGGTGGACATCATGACCGCCGGAAAGCTGGCCAGGATCCCGGTGACATAGGGCGGGGCGATCTGGGCCGCCAGGACCGCCGAGGCCACCACGGTTCCCGCGAAGAGGGCCCGGATAAGCATCCCCCGGGGGTTCCAGGGGGCGGGTTTTTTGGGGACCGAGCGGATCTTCGTTCCGAACTCCGCCAGCAGGAAACCTCCGACGCAGACCAGGAGATAGATGACCAGAGAGAGGGGCAGGCTCCTGATGGGGAAGGCCGAGGCCGCGGCGGCGACGGCGAACCAGGCCGCCAGCGAACTGAGGACGGCGAAAGGGAGGCTCCTGCGCACGGCGAGGATGAAAATGAAAATGAACAGGGTGTTGATGGCCATTCCCAGGGGGATGGCCCGGGCGGCGTCGGCGGTGAACGCGACTCCCCGGGTCAGGGCCACGAAGAGAAAGGAGACCACGATGTTGGAGGGGAGGTTCACGATGAGCCCCCCGGCCCGGCTGCCCAGTTTTTCCCCCGCCAGGGTCGCCAGACTGATCCAGGTCCCCGCGGTGAGAAAGGAAAGCGCCACACGGATCGCCAGTTCGCCGGTTTCCATGCCCTGAAAGCCCCCGATTCGGTCCCCGCCTCCGGATGCCGGTTCCGCCGCCGCGCCTGAGACGCAAACGGGCGGCGGCAGGCTGAGTCCGGGCCTCTTTATGGGGATCGTCAGGGGCAGGGTATAGCCGGATCCTGTTTCCGTCAAGGCGGTTCCCGCATCTTTCCCTTTGAAATCCCGCCGCTATCTGTTACATTTATAGCAATGCTTTCCAGCGGCGATGGATCTCGAGACGGCATGATGGTGTTCACCCTCACCGGGACGGACCCGGCGCTCAATCTGGCGCTGGAGGAGCATCTTCTGGAAACTCCGCCCCCCGGGGTCGGCGGCGGCCCCCTGCTGCTTCTGTACGAGAACTCCGAAGCGGTTATCATCGGCAAGAACCAGAACCCCTGGCTGGAGGTCCCGCCGGCGGCGCCGGCCCGGGGGTCCCCCCCCCTCTACCGCCGTGTTTCCGGCGGCGGGGCGGTCTACCACGGCCGGGGGAACCTGAACTTCGCCTTCATCCTCCCCCAGGCGGGTTTCTCCAAGGAGGGCAATCTGGACCTGGTCCGGCGGGCCCTGGCCCGGCTGGGCCTGCAGGCGGAGCGGACCGGGCGGGGGGACCTCCTGGTGGAGGGGAGGAAAATTTCCGGCAACGCCCTGTGCTACCGGAAGGGCCGGGTCCTGCACCACGGAACCCTTCTGGTGGACGCGGACCTCCGGGCCCTTCGGGAGTCCCTGTCGGCGGGCCCGCCGGACCCGGGGGGTTATCACATCGAAACCCGGGCGGTGGCCTCCGTTCCCATGGGGGTGGCGAACCTGCGGGATTTCCTCCCCGGGCTGAGCCTGGAGGAGACGGTGGAGGCCCTGGCCCGGGAGGCCTCCGGGGCGGCCCGGGATTCCGGCAGGCCCCCTGCCGAGGTTTTCGAGCCCGGCCCCGAGTCCCGGGAGGACCTGGAACGCCGCCGCCGGCGTCATCTGGACCCCGCCTGGGTCTACGGCCACACCCCCCTCTTCACCTGTCGCGTCGGAAGGGACGTGTACCGGGTGGAAAACGGGGTCATCGTCGAGGTGGGGGGGGAGGGGGTCCGCGCCCTGAAAGGACGGTCTTTCGACACCGCGCTCCTGGAGGCGGTTGTACAAAACGACAGGTAAAGAGGAGGCAAACCATGGATATGCGGGACATGTTTCGCAGGCTGGACAGAATTCTCGAAAGCGCCCGGGTCGGGATTCTGACCACCGTGGACGAGAGGGGCTACCCCCACAGCCGGTGGATGACGCCGGGCCTGGTGCCGGGGAGAGAGGGGCACATCTACGCCGTCACCTCCCCCTCGTTCCGGAAGGCCCTGGAAGCGGCCAGCCACCCCCAGGTGGGCTGGATTTTCCAGACCCGGTCCCTGGACGAGATCATCACCGCCGGGGGGAGAATCACCATCATCGACAACCCGTCGCTGAAGTCCGAAGTGCAGGAGGCCCTGGGGACGAACCTCTCCGTCTTCTGGCGGGTCAACCCCAACGAGAAGGACCTGGTGGTCCTGGAGACGGTGGTGGAGGAGATGGTCTATTTCAACCCCATCAAAAACGAAACCCATCGGATGGTGGTGTGACATGAAAAAATACGACAAGGCTTTTCTGCACAAACTCCTGTACGAGATGATGCTGATCCGGCACTTCGAGGAGAAGGCGGGCCAGATGTACGGCCTGCGGAAGATCGGCGGGTTCCTGCACCTGTACAACGGCCAGGAGGCCATCGCCGTGGGGGCCGTGGCGGCGCTGGACCTGTCCCGGGACTATGTCCTCACCGGCTACCGGGACCACGGACACGCCCTGGCCTGCGGCACCGACCCGAAGCCGCTGATGGCGGAGCTCTACGGAAAGATAACCGGCTGCTCCCGGGGCAAGGGCGGATCCATGCATTTCTTCGACGCGGAGAAACATTTTCTCGGGGGAAACGGCATCGTGGCAGCCCAGATTCCCATCGCCACCGGGGTCGCCCTGGCCCAGAGTTACCGGAGCGACGGAGGGGTCACGGTCTGCTTCTTCGGCGACGGAGCCATCCATCAGGGGGCCTTCCATGAGAGCCTGAACCTGGCGAAGATCTGGAACCTGCCGGTGATCTATGTCTGCGAGAACAACCAGTGGGGCATGGGCACCAATTTCCGGCGCGTTTCGGCGGTGGACGACTTCAGCCTCATGGGGAACGCCTACGGCATCCCCGGCCGTCAGGTGGACGGCATGGACGTTCTGGCGGTCTACGAAGAGATTTCCCGGGCCGCGGAAGACGCCCGCAAGTCGGGGCTTCCCACCTTCCTGGAAGCCAAGACCTACCGGTACAAGGGGCATTCCATGAGCGACCCCCAGAAGTACCGCACCAAGGACGAGATCGAGGAGTACAAGAAGCAGGACCCCATACTGATCCTGCAGGACCGGATGGAGAAGGGCGGGCAGCTGACGGAGAAGGAGTTCCACGATCTTGAGGCCCGGGTGAAAGCCCAGGTGGACGAGGCCGCGGATTTCGCCGAAACCAGCGAGGAGCCGGCCATTCACACCCTGTACGAAGACGTTCTGGCGGATTAGGAGGGACAGCATGCCGATTATCACATACCGGGAGGCGCTGAACGCGGCCCTGGACGAAGAAATGACCCGGGACGACAAGGTATTCCTCATGGGAGAGGAGGTGGGCGAGTACGACGGGGCCTACAAGGTCAGCAAGGGGCTTCTGGACAAGTTCGGCCCCAGACGGGTCCTGGACACCCCCATCACCGAACTGGGCTTCACCGGCCTGGGGGTCGGAGCCGCCATGGCGGGCCTGCGGCCGGTGGTGGAGTGGATGACCCACAACTTTGCGCTCCTGGCGCTGGATCAGGTGGTCAACAACGCCGCCAAGATGCGCTACATGTCCGGCGGGCAGTTCACCATGCCCATCGTGTTCCGGGGCCCCAACGGTCCGGCGGAGTACCTGGCGGCCCAGCATTCCCAGGCCCTGCAGAGCTATTACGCCCACATTCCGGGCCTCAAGGTGGTGGCCCCGGCGACTCCCTACGACGCCAAGGGCCTTTTAAAGAGCGCCATCCGGGACAACAACCCCGTGGTCGTTCTGGAGGGGGAACTGATGTACGCCTGGAAGGGGGAGGTCCCGGAGGAGGAGTATCTGGTGCCCATCGGGAAGGCGGATGTCAAACGGGAAGGGAAGGACGTGAGCATCATCACCTACTCCAAGCCTCTTAAAGTGGTGCAGGAGGCGGCGGAAACCCTGGCGGGCCTGGGGATCGAGGCGGAGATCGTCGACCTCCGGAGCCTCCGGCCGCTGGACGAGGAAACCGTCTACGCCTCGGTGCGGAAGACCAACCGGGCGGTGGTGGTGGACGAGTCCTGGCCCGTGGCCAGCGTGGGTTCCCATGTGGCCTGGCTCATATCGCGAAACTGCTTCGACATGCTGGACGCCCCGGTGGAGCTGGTGGCCTCCGAGGATGTCCCCATGCCGTACAACCATCGGCTGGAACTGGCCGCACAGCCCTCGGCGGCCAAAGTGGTGGCGGCGGTGAAAAAAGTCCTGTACCGGGAGGATTAGGCAATGGCCGAAAAAATACTGATGATCGCCCTGTCCCCCACGATGGAGGAGGGCACCATTTCCGCGTGGAAGGTGAAGGAGGGGGACGAGGTAAAGAACGGCGCCCTGCTCTGCGAGGTGGAGACCGACAAGGCCGTCATGGAGTACGAGTCCCCCGTGAACGGCACGGTGCTGAAGATCCTGCTGGAGGCGGGGGGCTCCGCCAAGATCGGCGAACTCATCGCCGTGGTGGGAAAACCCGGGGAGAACATCGACGCCCTGCTGAAGGAGGCCGCCGCGGCGGCGGCCCCGGCGGCGGCGGCGACGCCGCCCACTCCGGACCGGGCGGCCCCGCCGGCGGGGCCCACCGTCGGGACCGCGGCGGTCTCTTCCGCCCCCCCCGCCGCTCCAGCGGGCCCCGCCGCCCTCGAAAGGGCCGCTCCCCCGCCGCCGGCGGCGGCCACAGCCTGGGAAGGCCCCCTGGGCTACGGCTCCTACCCCCGCTCATCCCCCCTGGCCCGGAAACTGGCCCGGGACCGGGGCCTGGACATCCGGAGCATTCCCGGGACGGGCCCCGAGGGGAGGGTGGTCCGGAGGGATGTGGAAGGCTTCACCGGCCGCCCCGCTCCGGGGTACCATGCTCCGGCAGGCGCCGCCGCCCCGGAGGTCCCCGCTGCGGAGGCCCGGGCCCCCGCCGTCCCCGGTCTGCAGAGCCAGGAGATCCCCGTCACCGGGATGCGGGCCGCCATCGCCCGGAGACTGGGGGAGTCCGCGGCGGCGCCCCACTTCTTCCTCCGGGCCCAGGTGGAGATGGATTCCCTGATGGACGCTCGGGCGGCCGTCAACGCCTCAGCCGGAGAGAAGCTCTCCCTGAACGCCTTCTTCATGAAGCTCGCCGCGGAAGCCATCAAGCGGCACCCCCGGATAAACTCCACCTGGAAGGAGAAGACCATCCAGATCCACGGGACGGTGGACATCGGCCTCGCGGTGGCTCTGCCCGACGGCCTCATCACCCCGGTGGTGCGGGACTGCGGCGGCAAGACGGTGTCCCGGATCGACGCGGAGCTGGCGGTTCTCATCGACAGGGCCCGGAGGGGGGGCCTGAAGCCGGAGGAATACTCCGGGGCCACCTTCTCCATCAGCAACCTGGGGAATTACGGCATCGAAGAGTTCACCGCCATCATCAACCCTCCGGGCTCCGCCATCCTCGCCCTGGGGGAGACCCGCCGGGAACCGGTCCTGGGGGAGGATGACGAACTGAAGGTCCGCCGGATCATGCGGATGACCCTGACCTGCGACCACAGGACCATCGACGGCGCCGTGGGCGCCGCCTTTCTGCGGGATCTGAAGCTGATGCTCCAGGAGCCCCTGCGGGCCCTGGTCTAGGGGGAGGCTCGCCATGTTCGATCATGATTACGATCTCGTCGTCGTCGGGGCGGGTCCCGGCGGCTATGTGGCGGCCATCCGGGCCCGGCAGCTGGGCCTCAAAACGGCTGTGGTGGAAAAGGACAGGCCCGGCGGGGTATGCCTGAACGTGGGATGCATCCCCTCCAAGGCTCTGATCCACCAGGCGGACATCTTCCGGTCCGCCGCCGCCCTGGAGGACCTGGGGGTCAGGGTGGACCGGTCCGGCTTCGATTACCGCCGGGTCTTCAAAAAGTCCCGGGCCGCCGCGGAGAGGCTCTCCAAGGGGGTCCAGTTCCTGCTGAAAAAAAACGGGGTGGAGTATATCGCCGGGACCGCCCGCCTCGCGTCGGCCCGGGAAGTGGTGGTGGACGGGAAGATCCTGACCACCCGGAATGTTCTTCTGGCCACCGGGTCCCGTCCCCGGTCCATCCCGGGCTTCGACATCGATGAAAAAACAGTCCTGTCCTCCACCGGGGCCCTGATGATGGAAGAGCTCCCGAAACGCTTTGTCATCCTCGGCGCCGGGGCCATCGGCATGGAGTTCGCCCACATCATGAACAGCTTCGGCGTGGAGGTTACGGTGGTGGAGATGCTGGACCGGGTCCTGCCGCTGGAGGACGCCGAGACGGTGGCGGTGGTGGTGAAGGAGTTCTCCCGCCGGGGGATCAGGCTCCTCACCGCAACGAAGGCGGCGGGCCTGAAAAAGACATCTTCGGGCCTGGAGGTAAAGCTGGCGGCGAAGGACGGGAGCGAACAGACCCTGGAGGCCGACAAGGTTCTGGTGGCGGTGGGTCGGGCGCCCAACACCGAGGACCTGGGCCTGGAGAAGATCGGCGTGGGCCTGGAAAGGGGCTTCGTCAGGACCGGGGACTGGTTCGAAACGGCGGTCTCCGGGGTCTACGCCATCGGTGACCTCATCCCCACGGCCCAGCTGGCCCACCTGGCCTCCAAGGAGGGCGAGATCGCCGTGGAGCGGATGGCGGGGATGAACCCGCCCAAAGGGGTCCCCCCGGACGAGGTTCCGTCGGCGGTGTACTGCGAGCCCCAGGTGGGAGGCTTCGGCCTCACCGAGGAGGAGGCGGTCCGCCGGGGGCTGGTCTTCGCCAAGGCGGTCTTCCCCTACCGGGGGGTGGGCAAGGCGGTGGCCACCGAGAGCGTGGAGGGTATCGTTAAAATTCTCTTCCACCCCGAAACCCGGGAGATCCTGGCCGCCCACGTGGCCGGGAGCCAGGCCACGGAACTGATCCACGAGCTTCTTCTGGCGAAAAGGAGCGAGCTGCTGCTGGAGGATGTGGCGGACATGATCCACGCCCATCCCACCCTGTCCGAAGGGGTCATGGAGGCGGCTCGGCTGGCGGAGGGGCGCCCGGTGCACATCTGAGGGATGGACGGGGCGAGAAAGGTTTTCATGAAAGGTCGGCCCCCCGGAGGGCCGCCCGGCTCATGTCAGTCATAGAGGCAGCCGAAAAAAAGGACGGCCCCCCGGGGCCGTTTTCTTATCCCAGGAGTTCCAGGATCCCCGGCAGGGCCTCCCCCGCCGGCAGGGGGATGTGCAGGTCCGTGATGGAATAGGTGTAGCTCGACGGGGAGGGGTTGATCTCGATGATCCTGGCCCCGTTTCCCGCCGCCACGCCGGGAAGGGCGGCGGCGGGGTACACCTCACCGGTGGTGCCCACGAGGATCATGCAGTCCGTCCTCCCCGCGGCGAAGCGGGCCTCCGACATGGCCGTGAAGGGGATGGCCTCGCCGAAGAAGACGAAGTCCGGCTTCAGCACGCCGCCGCAGCGGGAACAGAGGGGAGGCAGCCGGGACAGATCGACCCCGGCGGCTTCGACGGCGCCGCGGCAGGACAGGCACTGGAGGAGCCGGGAGTTGCCGTGGTATTCCACCACCCTGCGGTTTCCCGCCCGATAATGGAGGTCGTCGATGTTCTGGGTGATCAGGGATTTCAGAAGCTCCCGCTCTTCCATGGCCGCCAGGGCCAGGTGCCCCGGATTCGGCTCCGCCCGGGCGAAGCTGTCGTAAAAGATCTCCTTGATGAGGGGCCAGCACTTTTCCGGGTTTGCGGTGAAGTAGGACAGTTCCAGGAGCCGGGAATCGTAGCTGTCCCAGATTCCTCCCTCCCCCCGGAAAGGGGGAATGCCGCTTTCCACGGACATCCCCGCCCCGGTGAAGGCGGTGAGCCACTCGGCCTTTTTTATGAGATCCGCCGCCCGGCGCAGAAGATCGTTCATCGAACCGGAGCCCCCGTCTCCCCGGGGATCAGTCGTTGACCCTCTCCACATACTCGTTGGACTCGGTGTTGATCATCACCTTCTCACCCTGCTTGATGAAGATGGGAACCCGGATGGTGAGTCCCGTTTCCAGCTTCACCGGCTTGGTGGCCCCGGTGACGGTGTCCCCCTTCAGGGCCTCGTGAGCTTCCGCCACGGTGAGGACGATCTTGTAGGGGATCTTGATGTCGATGGGGTTCCCCTCCCAGGTGGTGATGTAGTAGCTGTGGTTCTCCTGCAGGTAGTACTGTTTCTCTTCCATGCCCTCCCGGGGGACGACGAACTGCTCGTAGCTCTCGTTGTCCATGAAATGGTAGCCCGATGAGTCGGAGTACATGAACTGGGAATGACGATCGTAGACATCCGCCTCCTGGACGGTGTCGTTGGTTCTGATGGTTTCCCGGAGGGTCTGGCCGGAGGTCAGGCTCTTGAGTTTGAGCCGTACGAAGGCCGAGCCTTTTCCCGGGTTCACGAACTCCCTCTCCGTAACCAGAAAGGGTTCGTTCTTCATGAGAAGACACATCCCCTTGTCGATGGCGCCTGCTTTTATCATACGTGCCTGTTTGAAACCTCTTTTCGCGAAGGATTTATTCTTCGAGTATATCGGAAAAGGGAAATAAAATCACCCCCTGGATCCGGGGGATGCCCAGAAAGGCCATGACCAGGCGGTCGAAGCCCACCGCCACCCCGGAGCAGGAGGGAAAGCCGTCCCGGTACAGGGAGAGGAAGCGGCGGTCCGGCGGGTGGGGCGTCAGGGAACGGGCCTTCAGTTCTTCCTCCACCCGGAAATAGGCGGCCACCTTTTCCGGGTCCGTCTCCTCGGAGAAGCAGTTGGCCGTTTCGATGCCTCCCAGGTAGAGTTCCCACCTTTCCCGCCAGGGGGTCCCGGGGATCTCCCGGGCCAGGCAGCGCACCTCCCGGGGGTAGTCCAGCAGAACCAGGGGACGGTCCCGGGGGAGGGCGGGCTCCACCCGG
>JAKQWJ010000262.1 GCA_029562045.1 Spirochaetota bacterium
CCGGGTCGTGGACCCCGAGTTTTCCGGATTCGAACAGGTACAGGACGTCCTCTTCACCATACACGGGAGCAGTGTTCCACTTCATTGCCTTCATCTTCTCCTTGACTTCGTAGGTGAGATAGTAGGCACCCAGGACCATATCCTGCACAGGACCCGCCATGGGATTGCCACTGGCCGGGGAGAAGATGTTGTATGAGGAGAGCATCAGAAGACGCGCCTCTGTCTGAGCCGCCAGGCTCAGGGGGAGGTGGATGGCCATCTGGTCGCCATCGAAGTCCGCGTTGAATGGGGTGCACACAAGCGGCGAAATCTGGATGGCCTTATCGTCGATAAGCACTGGCTCAAAGGCCTGAATGGACAGGCGGTGGAGTGTCGGCGCTCGGTTGAGCAGGACGACGTTGCCCTTGACCACCCTCTCCAGCGTGTTCCACACCTCGGGAGTTGGTTTTTCCACCAGGTCCTTGGCCACCTTCATGCTGCCCACGACACCCTCGCGCATGAGCCGGTAGATGACATGTGGCTTGAACAGCTCAAGGGCCATCTCCTTGGGGACTCCGCACTGACTGATCTTGAGTTGCGGGCCGGACACGATGACTGCACGCCCTGAGTAGTCAACGCGCTTGCCCAGCAGGTTCTGGCGGAACCGCCCCTGCTTGCCCTTCAGCATGTCCGACAGGGACTTCAGCGGCCGGTTCGAGGCGCCCTTGACCACCCGTTTTTTCTTGGAGTTGTCGAAGAGGGCGTCCACCGCCTCCTGGAGCATCCGCTTTTCGTTCCGGATGATGATGTCCGGGGCGTTCAGCGCCATGAGCCGCTTGAGGCGGTTGTTCCGGTTGATGACCCGCCGGTAGAGGTCGTTCAGGTCGCTGGTGGCGAAGCGCCCGCCGTCCAGCTGGACCATGGGCCGGAGTTCCGGGGGGATGACGGGGATAACGTCCAGGATCATCCATTCCGGTTTGTTCCCCGAATCCCGGAAGTTTTCGACGATCTCGATCCGTTTGAGGAGCCGCCGGTCAGCTTTGGGCCCCTTTTCCACCATGGCGGCCCGGAGCTCCGCGGAGAGGGCGTCCAGATCCAGGTTTTCCAGCAGGGTCCGGATGGCCTCGGCCCCCACCCCGGCGGTGAAGATCATCCCGTAGCGGTCCTTGGCCTCGGCGTACTCCTCCTCGGTAAGGAGTTCCATCTTTTTCAGATCCGTGTCGCCGGGATCGATGACGATGTACTTCTCGTAGTACAGCACCGACCGCAGGGCGGCGATGGTGAGGTCCAGCAGAAGCCCCATCCGGGACGGCACGGACCGGTAGTACCAGATATGGGACACCGGGGAGGCCAGCTCGAAGTGGCCCATCCGTTCCCGACGGACCTTGAAGTGGGTCACCTCCACGCCGCAGCGGTCGCAGATGACGCCCTTGTACCGGATGGATTTGAACTTGCCGCAGTAGCATTCCCATTCCTTCGTGGTTCCGAAGATGCGCTCGCAGAAAAGGCCGTCCTTCTCCGGGCGCAGGGTGCGGTAGTTTATGGTTTCAGGCTTCTTCACTTCCCCGTAGCTCCACGCCCGGATCTTCTCCGGCGACGCGAGCTGTATCATTATGGAATCGAAATCCTGAATGTCTCTCATCGTGTTTCCAGCCTCCTAGAAATTGCTTCCCTGGCGGTTAATCAGCTCCTCGTCCCTCTCGGTGAGGGGGATGGGCTTGCCCTTGGAATCCCGGATGCTTATGTCCAGCGCCAGTCCCCGAAGCTCCTGCACCAGGACATTGAAGGATTCGGGCACCCCCGCAGCGGTGGAGGGCTCGCCCTTGACGATGCTTTCGTAGATCTTCGCCCGGCCGGTCATGTCGTCGGACTTGATGGTCAGAAGCTCCTGCAGAGTGTTGGCCGCGCCGTAGGCCTCCAGGGCCCAGACCTCCATCTCCCCCAGCCTCTGCCCGCCGAACTGGGCCTTGCCCCCCAGGGGCTGCTGGGTGACCAGCGAGTAGGGGCCGGTGGACCGGGCGTGCATCTTGTCGTCCACCAGGTGGTGGAGCTTCAGCATGTACATGCAGCCCACCATGACGGGGTTCTTGAAAGGCTCGCCGGTCTTGCCGTCGTAGAGGACCGCCTTGGACCCCTCGGGCAGCCCCGCGGATTTCAGAAGCGCCCCGATCTCTCCGGGGTCGGCGGACTCGAAAACCGGCGTGGCGTACCATTCGTCCTTCTGATAGGCCGCCCAGCCCAGCATGGTTTCCAGAAGCTGGCCGATGTTCATCCGGGAGGGGACTCCCAGAGGGTTCAGGCAGAGTTCCAGCGGGGTGCCGTCGGCCATGTAGGGCATGTCCTCTTCGGGCAGAACCCGGGCGATGACCCCCTTGTTGCCGTGGCGGCCCGCCATCTTGTCCCCCTCCTGAAGCTTGCGCTTGGTGGCGATGAGGACCTTGACCACCTCGTCCACCCCGGGGGCCAGGTCGTCCCCCTCGGAGCGCTTCAGCCGCTGCACGTCGATGACAGTCCCCTCGGTTCCGTGGGGAATCCGCAGGCTGGTGTCCCGGACCTCCTTGGCTTTTTCGCCGAAGATGGAGTTGAGGAGCTTGAACTCCGGGGTGGTTTCGGTCTCGGACTTGGGGGTGACCTTCCCCACCAGGATGGAGCCGGACTTTACCTTGGCTCCCACCCGGATGATCCCCTCCTCGTCCAGCTGGTCCAGGGCCTTCTCGCCGATATTGGGAATGTCCCGGGTGATTTTTTCCGGACCCAGCTTGGTTTCCCGCACATCGATGGTGAACTCTTTTATATGGATGGAGGTGAAGATGTCCTCCTTGACGATCTTCTCCGAAATGAGGATGGCGTCCTCGTAGTTGTAGCCGTTCCAGGGCACGAAGCCCACCAGGACATTCCTGCCCAGGGCCAGTTCTCCCTTATAGGTGGCGGGGCCGTCGGCGATGACCTCGCCCTTCTTGACCTTCTGGTTCACCCGGACGATGGGTTTCTGGATGTAGCAGGTGTCCTGGTTCGTCCTCTGGTACTTCTGCAGTTCGAAGACGTCCCGGTCCGCCGCGTTCTGGGCCTTGGCGGGCTTGATCACTATCCGGGTGGCGGACACGTATTCCACCGTTCCGTCCCGTCGGGCCTTCACGAATACCCCCGAATCGTAGGCGCAGCGGCCCTCCATGCCCGTCCCCACCCGGGGAGGTTCGGGAAACACCAGGGGCACCGCCTGACGCTGCATGTTGGAACCCATCAGGGCCCGGTTCGCATCGTCATGCTCCAGGAAAGGGATCAGCGAGGCCGAAACCGATATGATCTGCTTGGGCGACACGTCCATGTACTGGATCTCTTTGGGCGCCTTGGTGGCGTAATCCCCCGCCTTCCGGACATAGACCTGATCCTGAAGGAAGTTGCCCTTGTCGTCGATGGGGGCGTTGGCCTGGGCGATGAAATATTTTTCCTCGTCCATGGCGGAGAGGTACTCGATCTCGTCGGTGACTCTGCCGTTCTTCATCTTCCGGTACGGGGTCTCCAGGAAACCGTAATCGTTGACCCGGGTGTAGTTGGCCAGGGACACGATGAGACCGATGTTGGGCCCTTCCGGCGTCTCGATGGGGCACATCCGGCCGTAATGGGTGTAATGCACGTCCCGGACCTCGAAGCCCGCCCGGTCCCGGGACAGACCGCCGGGGCCCAGGGCGTTGAGCCGCCTTTTGTGAGTCAGCTCCGCCAGCGGGTTCACCTGGTCCATGAACTGGGACAGCTGGCTGGAACCGAAGAACTCCTTCACCGCAGCCACGATGGGCTTGATGGAGATGAGGTCCTGGGGCTTGATGGTGTCGGTTTCCTTCAGGGACATCCTCTCCTTGGCGATCCTTTCCATCCGGGAGAAGGCGGTCTTCAGCTGGTTGGCCAGGAGCTCCCCCACCGAACGGATGCGCCGGTTGCCCAGGTGGTCGATGTCGTCCACATTGGCCTCGCCGATGTACACCAGGATCAGGTACTTCATGGTGTTGACGATATCCTCCCGGGTGAGGAGGTGGGATTCTTCGGGGTCCTGGTAATCGAACTTCTTGTTCAGTTTGTACCGCCCCACCCTGCCCAGGTCGTAACGCCGGGTGGTGAAGAACATGGAGTTGAAGTCCTTCTCGGCGCTCTCCAGGGTGATGGGCTCGCCGGGCATCAGGACGGCGTAGACCGCCGACAGGGCGTCGTCTCTGGAGGGTTCGTCCAGACCCGAGTCGTCCCGGGTGTACTTGGCCTCTTCCCTCTCGAAGCATTTCAGGATGATCGAGGAGTTCAGCGAATCCTCGGCCTCGAAATCGATGATCTCCACCTCCCGGACCCCCGAGAGAAGCAGCTCGTCCACATCGTGGGGGTGCAGTTTCTCCCCCGCCCGATAGAGCTTCTTCTCCCCCTCCCCGTCCCCGGCGAAGACCGCCCTGGCCAGCACGGAGCCCACCAGGCCTTCCTTCTCCTGGGGGTCCTCCAGCACCTCCACCGGTCTGGTTTTATAGAACAGGGAAATGATCTTCTCCCGGGAGTCGAAACCCAGAGCCCGGAGGAAGAGGGTTCCCAGGATCTTTTTCTTCCGGTCGATCTTCGTGTAGATGAGTTCCTTTTTCTGATCGATTTCGAACTCCAGCCACGAACCCCGGTAGGGGATGATCCGGGAGGAGAAGACGCCCTTCTCGTGGGAAAAGATGACCCCCGGAGAGCGGTGGATCTGGGACACCACCACCCGCTCCGCCCCGTTTATGATGAAAGTCCCCCGGTCGGTCATCAGCGGGATGTCCTCCATGTAGATGTCCTTCTGGCGGATCTCTCCGGTTTCCAGGAATACCAGGTTGATGCGGGCCTTCACCGGGAGCCCGTAGGTAAGGCCCTTCTGCTTGCACTCCGCTTCCGTCAGCTTCAGGAGGCTTTCCTCCAGGGTGTAATGGTCGTATTCCAGGCGCATGTCGCCGTTCTGGCTTTCTATCGGGAAAACGGACTGAAACACTTCCTCCAGACCCTGGTTCTGAAGCGGTTCCCCCTCCCGAAGCCTGTCCCTCTGGAGAAAACGTTCGAAGGACGCCAGCTGGATATCGATCAGGCTGGGCAGCTCCATGGCGTCGGGACGTTTCTTCCCCACATAAACCCTGTCAATGACGGTATTCCTGTCAAACATGCAATCAAGCCTCCCGAGAATACGAGACCACCGGAACGGTCGGTCCCGGTGGCTCTCTGAGATACTTAGAGACTGGGCAAAACGCGTTTTTATTGAATGTCAACGGTCGCACCGGCATCTTCGAGGGCTTTCTTGATGCTGGCTGTCTCTTCCTTTGAAGCGTTCTCCTTCACCACGCCGAGCCCTTCGACGAGATCCTTCGCTTCCTTCAGGCCCAGGCCGGGGACGACGACCCGGACGGCCTTGATGACGTCGATCTTCTTCTCCCCGATGGCCTTGATCTTGATGGTGAACTCGGTCTTCTCCTCCGCGGCCTCCGCGGCTTCCCCGGCGCCGGCGCCGGCGACGGCGGCCACCGCCACAGGGGCGGCGGCGGTTACACCGAACTTCTCTTCCATCATCTTGACCAGTTCGGACACCTCCAGGACCGACATGCCGGCGATGGCGTCCAGGATCTGTTCTTTCGTCAGTGTTGCCATATTACCTTCTCCTTGTTTCTGTCGGCGCGGCGATAGCAGTGCAACACTTCTTTCGAAGGCTAAAGCCGCCCCATTTATCGAGGCCCGCCAGGCGGACCCTCATTCCGACTCTTTCTTCTTGTCCGCCACCGCGGCAAGAGTGCGCACCAGTTTTCCGGTGACCCCGTTCATGGCGTAGACCAGGTGCTGCAGCGGGGCTTTCATCGTGCCCATCAGCGACGCCAGGAGCTGGGCCCGGGAGGGCAGACGGGAGAGATTCTCCATCTGCTTCAGGTTGAAAACCGACCCTTCCACCAGGCCGCCCTTGATCCTGACGCTGGTCTCCTTCCCGAAGTCCAGGATGGATTTCGCCACCTGTCCGGTATCGTCCTTCATCAGCGCTATGGCGGTGGGGCCCACGAGATATTCCCCCACGTCGGGCTTCTCCAGCTGCCGGAAGGCGATCTTGGCGAAGTTGTTCTTCACCACCTTGTATTCGGCGCCGAACTTGCGCAGGGCGGCCCTGAGACCGGTGATCTGCTCCACCGTGAGGCCCCGGTAATCGGTAAAAATGTAGTCGGCGTAGGAGCCGAACTTCTCTTTGAGATGCCCCACCGCCTCTTCCTTGTACGGCTGGGGTTTGGTAACACGTTCCGCCATGACTTACTCCTGTTCCCGGACGATTCTTACGCCGGGCCCCATCGTGGACGCCAGATAGACCGATTTGACGAAGGTTCCCTTCGCGTCGGCGGGCCTCTTCCTCTCGATTTCCCGGACCACGGTGCTGATGTTCTCCGCCACCGCCTGAGGCTCCATCGAGACCTTGCCCACCGGCAGGTGGATCACCCCGGTTTTGTCGGAACGATACTCCACCCGCCCCTTCCGCAGCTCGCCCACGGCGGCCTTTACATCGAAGGTGACGGTCTGGGTTTTGGGGTTCGGCATCAGACCCCGGCGGCCCAGGATCTGCCCCAGCTTTCCCACGTCCTTCATCATGTCCGGTGTGGCCACGGCCACGTCGAAATCCAGCCAGCCGCCCCGGATCTTTTCGATGAGATCGTCGTCTCCGACGAAGGCGGCCCCCGCCTGGCGGGCCTCCTCGGCCTTGTCTCCCTTGGCGAAGACCAGGATCTTCTTCTCCCCCCTGAACTGGTGCGGAAGAACGAGAGTGTCCCGGACGGTCTGGCTCTTTTTCAGGGCCAGGTTGACGCTGAGGTCCACGGTTTCGTCGAATTTGGCGAAGGCCATCTTTTTTACCAGATCCATGGCCTTCTCCGGAGAGTAGGCTTCGTTGGGGTTGAAGCTCTTCAGCGCTTCCCGGTACTTCTTTCCCCGTTTCATGCTCCGGCCTCCACTTCCACGCCCATGCTTCGGGCGGTTCCCGCCACGATCTTCATGGCCGCCTCCATATCGTTGGCGCTGAGATCCGGCTGCTTGATTTTTGCGATCTCCTGGAGCTTCTCCCGGGACAGTTTGCCGACCTTCGTCTTGTGGGGTTCCGCGGATCCGGACTCGACCCCCAGGGCTTTCTTGATGAGCACCGCCGCCGGGGGGGTCTTGGTGATGAACGAGAAGGTCTTGTCCGCGTAGATCGTGATGACCACCGGCAGCGTGAGGCCGGGCTCCATGTTTCTCGTCGCCTCGTTGAACTGCTGGACGAACTGCGGCGCCGATACGCCGTGGGGCCCCAGGGCGGGTCCCACCGGCGGCGCGGGGGTCGCCTTGCCCGCCGGACACTGGAGCTTGACGACGGCGGTGATTCTCTTTTTAGCCATAGTTTTTCTTCCTTCGTGGTGATCGCGTCCGCCCGAAGCGGACTCCCAACGAGAAGAGCCCCCGGCAACGCCGGGGTCTATATCTTCTCAACCTGGAGAAAGTCCACCTCCACGGGGGTGGCGCGGCCGAAAATGCCCACCATCACCCGGAGTTTGGCTTTCTCCATATTCACTTCTTCCACCGTGCCGGTAAAGGTATCGAAGGGCCCCTCGATGATCCTGACGTTTTCTCCGGCGGAGAATGTCTGTTTCGGCTTCAGGACCTTCTCGCCCTTGATCTCCCCGGTCTTCTGCAGAATCGTCTTCGCCTCGTCGGCGGAGATGGGCATGGGCTTCAGATTGGCGGAGGAACCGACGAACCCCGTAACCCCCGGAATCCGGCGGATCATGGAGCAGACGGGTTTCCAGTCCCGATCGGGCAGGTCCATCTCCAGCAGGATGTAGCCCGGGAGGAACTTTTTGGTCGAAACCTTTTTCTTGCCGTCCTTCACCTCCACCACCTGCTCGGAGGGCACCTTGATGTCGAAAACGCATTCTCCCAGGTTCTCGTCCTGGACGAGTTTCCTGATGCTTTTTTCTATCTTGTTTTCGTACCCCGAGTATGTGTGAAGAACATACCAAGCCTTGGCCATGCTATTCCTTTACAATAAACATACCAACTCTAGAAGAGAAGGTCGAGCCCCAGGAGGAGGACGAAATCCACGACTCCCAGCACCAGGGCGAAAATGACCGTCGATACCAGGACCACCTTGGTGGAGGCCACCACCTCGTCCCGGGAAGGCCATACAACCTTTTTCATCTCCGCGACGCTGTCCTGGACGAATTGCACCAGTTTTTTCATGATCTCTCCTTAAAGACCCGGACAAAACCATTACAGGCCAGGTAGGATTCGAACCTACAACATTCGGTTTTGGAGACCGACGCTCTAGCCGTTGGAGCTACTGGCCTAAAACGAAACGCTACTTTATCTTTCCTTCTTTGTGGAGAGTGTGCTTTCTATCGAACCGGCAGTACTTCATGAACTCCAGCTTTCCCTGGGTGTTCTTGCGGTTCTTCTTCGTCGTGTAGTTTCTTCTTTTGCACTCCGAGCACTGGAGTGAAATAAGCTCGACGGTCTTCCCCTTCGCCTTGGCCATGGAACATACTCCTTCCTTCGCAGAGTGGGTATTGTAAGAATTTCCCTCATCCCTGTCAACGGGTTGGATGTGCAAGCGGGACCGCCCGCCGCCCCGGGGGAGTCCCCTCCGCCGTCCCGGCGGCGCCCGAAACCCGCCCCCCCGCAACAGCCCGCGATCCGGCGCGGCAAAGCCCCGCCGGGCGTGACGAACAGGCGGCGGCGCTGCAGAAAGCCCTCGATCGGATCGCCCGGGATAGGCCCGGGCGTGCCCGGGATAGGCCCGGGCGTGCCCGGGCACGACCGTACGAAGTACGGCCGCCGTGAAAAACA
>JAKQWJ010000289.1 GCA_029562045.1 Spirochaetota bacterium
TAACGGCGGCGGGACTCTGCCCTGCGCCGGGCCTGCTTCCGGCGCCGGGCCTCTGCCCGGAGGCAAACCTCTGTCCGGAGCCGGGCCCCTTGCCCGGTGGCGGATCCCTGTCCGGCGCCGGGCTTCCATCCAGCGGCGGGACTCTCCCCGACGCCCGGCTACCCCGGCTACCCCGGCTACCCTCGGCTCCCCCGGCTACCCTCGGCTCCCCCGGCTTCCCCCGGCTTCCCCCGGGCACGGCTCTCCCCGGAGGGGGCCCCCTCAGGTGTACTCCAGGACCTCCGCCTCTCCCCGCAGGACCCGGAGCCCGTTGGACGCCAGGGCCCGCAGCTCGTCCTCCCCGGGGTAGACGAAAACCGGGCCCAGATGCCGCACCCGCCCGGTGAGGTCGGCCACCAGGGCCTGGGCCCAGGCGAGGCCTCCGGTGAGGAGGATCCCGTCCACCTCCCCCTTCAGGACCGTGGACATCCCGCCGATCTCCTTGGCCACCTGGTAGATCAGGGCGTCCCGGACCAGCCTGGCCCGGGCGTCCCCGGCGGCGGCCCTCTCTTCCACCTCCCGGGCGCTGTTGGTGCCCAGATGGGCCACATAGCCCCCGCAGCCGTTGATCATCCGTTTGACCTGCTCCGGGCCGAGCTTCCCGCTGAAGCAGAGCCGGGCCAGAGCCCCCGCGGGCAGGGTGCCGCTCCTCTCCGGCGAGAATGGCCCCTCCCCGTCCAGGGCCTGGTTGACATCCACCACCCGGCCCTTCCGGTGGGCCCCCACGCTGATGCCTCCCCCCATGTGGGCCACGATGAGGTTCATCTCCTCGTAGCGCCGGCCGACCGTCCCGGCGTGGAGCCGGGCGATGGCCTTCTGGTTCAGGGCGTGGAAGATCGAGGCCCTTTCGAACTCCGGGTGCCCCGCCACCCGGGCCACCTCGTCCATCTCGTCCACCACCACCGGGTCCGCGATAAAGGCCCGGGCCCCCGGCAGGGAGAGGGCCAGGTCCCGGGCGATGAGCCCCCCCAGGTTGCTGGCGTGCTGCCCCCGGACCCCCGCCCGGAGGTCCGCCTCCATGGCCTCGTTCACCTCGAAGACGCCCGAGGGCACGGGCTTTATCAGGCCGCCCCGGCCGACGATGACCTTCACCTCCCCCAGATCGATCCCCGCCGAGGCCAGTTCGTCCAGGATGGCCCTCTTCCGGAAGTCGTACTGGTCCGCGATGCCGGCGTACCCGGCGATGACCGCCGCCTCGTGGTGGAGGTTCCGTTCCAGGATTTTTTCCTCTCCCCGGAAGACCCCCATCTTGGTGGAGGTGGAGCCGGGGTTGATCACCAGGATCAGGGCTTCCGTCACGGCTTTCCTCCGATGGCGGCGGCCAGGGCGATGGAGTGGAGCTTGGAAGCCTCCGAGTCCGCCCGGGAGGTGAGCACTATGGGCGCCCGGGCCCCCAGGATGACCCCCGCCGAGAGGGCGCCGCCCAGGAAGTTCAGCGCCTTGTAGAGCATGTTCCCGCTTTCGATGTCCGGCACCAGGATGATGTCCGCGTCCCCGGCCACCTCGCTGACGATGCCCTTGTGGGCCGCCGCCTCCCGGGAGACTGCGTTGTCCAGCGCCAGAGGCCCGTCCACGACACAGCCCCCGATCTGGCCCCGGCGGTTCATCTGGGCGAGCATGGCCCCGTGGACGGTGGCCTCCATCTTCGGGTTGACGGTCTCCACCGCCGCCGTCACCGCCACCTTGGGTTTCTCCACCCCCAGGCGGTGGAACATCCCCACTGCGTTGGTCAGGATGCCGACTTTTTCCTCGAAATCCGGCGCCACGTTCATGGCCGCGTCGGTGACCGCGAAGAGCTTGCCGTAATGGGGAGACTGGAAGATCCCCGCGTGGGAGAGGAGCGCGCCGGTCCGGAGGCCCCCCTCCTTGTCCAGGACCGCCTTCATCAGAAGGGCGGTGCTCACCAGCCCCTTCATCAGGATCTCCGCCCGGCCCTCCCGGACCAGGGCGACCGCCTTCCGGCAGGCCTCCGCCGGGTCGGGGATGTCGATGATCTCCCATCCCCCCGGGTCCATGCGGATCTCCCGCGCCGCCGCCAGGATCCCGTCCTTCGCCCCCACCAGAACGGCCTCGGCTATCCCCGCCTCCGCCGCGGCCCTCACCGCCTCCAGAACATGCATGTCCCCCGCCGCCGCCACGGCGATCCGGTTCCTTCCCCCGGCCCTGGCGCGGCCCAGAAGTTCCGACAGGTCCGTCGGCATGGAGCACCCCCCTTGGAATTCCCGGGCAATTCTCCGGCCATTATAGAATCTCCCCGTCCGCGGGGTCAAGAAATTCTAGGCCTTCAGCGCCGCGTCCCGGGTCCGCCGCACCGTCAGCTTCTTCCCCGGGAAGTCCCAGACGGCCTTTTCCGTGGGGAGGTGCACCTCCCGGGAGCCGTCCACCAGGATCACCTTGTCGAACCTGTCGTACAGGACGAAGCTCATCTGGCAGGGCAGATGGCCGACGGTTTTGTCCAGGAGCTCCACCCGCAGGGCGGAATCCTTCACCTCCGCCGCCAGGCGGAAGGAGGTACGGAAGCCCTTCCGGTACCGGAAGGTTTCGCCGTCGTCGAAGGCGTATCGCCCCTCCGCCGGGACCCGGGAGTCCCGGGTGAGAAAAACATGGAACTCCACGGCGGCGAGGTTTTTTTCCGCCGTCTCCGGCTCGTCCCGGAGCATCGGCAGAATGGCTCCCTCCCGGACGAAGAGGGGGGTCCCCAGAGAGGTTTCCTTGAAGACCCGGGCGGCGTTGCCGGGGCTCCAGACCCCTTCGGAGGGGGAGAACCACCGCAGGCCCTCCCCGGGGAGAAGGACGGTCCTCTCCCGGGACTTCCCCAGGACGGGGGCCTGCAGGATATGGGGCCCCACCATGAACTGATCCTCCACCCGGTCCAGGGGCATTTCCGGGGCACCGCCGAAATCGTAGAACAGGGGGCGCAGGATGGGTTCCCCCGCCTCCTCCTGGCGGACGAAGAGGCTGTACAGGTAGGGAAGGAGCCTGTAGCGCAGCCGGATGTAGCGGCGCAGCGTCTCCTCGGTCTTCCCGCCGAAGGCCCAGGGCTCCTGGTCCCGGCAGCCCTTCACTCCGTGGTTCCGGAAGAGGGGAAAGAGGAAACAGGCCTTGAACCAGGCCGTCGCCAGAGCGGGGTCGGCGTCGCCGCCGAAACCGGGCACATCCCCGCCGCAGAAGGGAAGCCCCGACAGGGACATGTTCAGGCACAGAGTCAGGCTCTGCCGCAGATGGTGATAGTTGGACCAGTTGTCCCCGGTCCAGACCGCCCCGTAGCGGCCCGAGGAGATGAAGGCGCTGCGGGTGGCCAGGAAGGGCCTTTCCCCGGGCCGGGCCCGGAGGAGGCCGTCCCACGTGGCCTGCTGCATCCCCAGGGCGTACTGGTTGTGCCAGGCCTCATGGGGGGTCCTGCCCCCGCCGAAGAGCATGTCCCGGGGGTCCACCGGGCCGGTGGAGGGATCGTTCATGTCGATCCACAGGCCCCCCACCCCGCTGCCGGCGAAGGAGGCCACCCTCTGGGCCCACCATTCCCGCCCCTGGGGGAGGGAGAAATCGGGGAACACCGTTTCCCCGGGCCAGACGATGCCGACGAAGGGCCTTCCTTCGGCGGTCTTGCAGAAGAGGTCCCCCTTCGCCCCCTCCCGATACACATCGAAATCCGGGTCCGCCTTGACCCCCGGGTCCAGAATGGCCACCACTCGGCGCCCCCGTTTTTTCAGATCCTCCATCTGGTTTTTCGGGCTGGAAAAATGGCGCTCGTCGAAGGTGAAGACCCGGAAGCCTTCCATGTAGTCGATGTCCAGCCACAGGCCGTCGCAGGGGATCTTCCGCCGGGCGAACTCCCGGTCCAGCCGGTCCAGGTCGGTGAAGGAGGCGTAGCCCCAGCGGCTCTGGTGATA
>JAKQWJ010000319.1 GCA_029562045.1 Spirochaetota bacterium
GAGAAAGCCCGGGCCCTTCCCCAGGACGCCTCCCGGGCCGCGGCCCCGCGGGCCGGGGAGGCCCCGGAGGCTTCCGGACCTGCCGGGACGGAAGACCATCCCCGGGCCGCCGCTGAGAAAGCCCGGGCCCTTCCCCAGGACGCCTCCCGGGCCGCGGCCCCGCGGGCCGGGGAGGCCCCGGAGGCCCCGTCCTGCGACGAAGGCCCGCTCCCGGCGCTGGTGGGCATGGAGGGGCTCAAGGCGGTGCAGGGGGACTTCTCGCTGGTGGAACGGATGCACCGGGAGGCGGGGCTGCGGCTCGCCTCCCTGACCCAGAACGACCAGAACGACCTGGCCACCGGCCACTGGGGGGACCCGGACCGGGGTCTCACTCCCCGGGGGCGGGACTTCGTCCGGCTCCTGAACGAGCTGGGGGTCCTCATCGACCTGGCCCACGCCAACGAACCCTGTCAGCGGGAGATCCTGGCCCTGTCCCGGAAACCCGTCCTGATGTCCCACACCTCCGCCAAAGCGGTCTACGACAACGGCCGGAACTACTCGGACGACCAGCTCCGGGCGGTGGCCCGGGAGGGGGGCTGCGTGGGCTGCATGACTTCCGCCGCGGCCCTGGCGGACAAAGACGACAGGAAAAACCACAGCCTGGAACGCTACATCCAACACCTGGAGCACATGCTGGAAGTTCTGGGGGAGGACCATCTGGTTCTGGGCCTCCACTACACCGAGTACCTCTACCCCGGACCGGATTTCCTGGACACCCGGGGCCTGGAGGACGCCTCCAGAACCGGGAACATCATCGGCGCCCTGCGGCGGCGGGGCTGGCCGGAAGAGACCATCGGCAAGGTCGCCTGGGGGAACGTCTTCCGTCTCTTCCGGGACACCCTGGCCTAGGGTCTACCGCACATACTCCCCGGCGGCGAAGGCCCGGATCGTCTCCACCGTCCGGTCCCGGAGGATCCGGTAGAGGGCATCCCCTTTCTTCCGGTCCGCCTTGCGGGCGTCCCCGGTGACCGCCTCAGGGATGCGCCGGGACGCCATGTCCGGGCCGTTCATGGGAGTGATGAGAGGTTTCTTCTCCCAGCTGGAGGCCTTCCCCATGTCCACCAGGGAGGGGTCGATGGCCAGGACCAGGGAGGTCTCGTCCTCCCCGGCGTGCCCCTGGGCGGAACAGACCGTCAGGATGTCCTGGGAAAAATTGAGCCAGTAGCTGATCACCATGGCGTAGGCCCCCCGGGCCGCGATGTTGTCGCAGGCGGCGCTCAGGGCGGGGATGTTGCCGCCGTGACCGTTCATGAACACGATGTGCCGGGCCCCCCACCCCACGTAGCCCGCCGCCACCTGGGTGTACAGGGAGATCAGGGTCTCCATGCCGATGGTGACGGTCCCGGGGAAGGTGGACAGGCCGGGGGTGTAGCCGTAGTTGATGGGCGGGGCCACGAGGATCTCCTGCCTCATCACCCCTTCCACATCCCGCAGTATCCGTTCCGGAATCATGTTGTCCGTATCCAGAGGGCAGTGCCTCCCATGGGCCTCGACGCTCCCCAGGGGAATCACCACGGTGGAGATTTTCTCCGCCTCCTTTCCGTATTCGTCCGTATTGAGTTTTCCCGCGTACATTTCCCGATCCTCCGTCAGTTTTGTTTCAATTTGAAGACAGCGAAACCATCGAAGATCCCCTGGATGCTTTCCTTGTTCTCCCCGCTGAGGATGGACATGTTCTTCGTGGCCTGTGCGATATTTCTTAGGGCCTCCTTAGACTCTCCGGTGGC
>JAKQWJ010000331.1 GCA_029562045.1 Spirochaetota bacterium
CCGGGGTCTCGGTTAACCGGTCCGGCCGGCCTTGCTTTTGTCCGACCCCCGGTTTAGCATGGGAGCGTCATGGAAGAGAAAACCACCGCGAGCCGGACCGCCGTCTGGGCGGCCATGTCCGGGATATACCTCATCTGGGGCTCCACCTACCTGGCGGTCCAGGTTACGGTCCCTTCGGCGCCGCCCTTTCTGATGAACGGCGCCCGGAATCTCCTGTCCGGATGCATCCTCTTCGTCACGCTGAGGGCCGCCGGCGCGCGCCGGCCCTCAGCGGGGTGCGTGAAACGGGCGATGGGGACGGGCCTTCTTCTGATGACCGGCGGTTCGGGTCTGGTGGTCTGGTCCCAGAAAATGGTCCCCTCCGGGGTGGCGGCCCTGATGGTGGGGTCGGTCCCCCTCTGGCTGGCTCTTCTGGATTATCTGGGCGGGGCCGGGGCCCGCCGGCACCGGCCGACCCCGGCGGCGGCCCTGGGCATCCTCTTCGGTTTCGGCGGCATCGCCCTTCTGGTGGGACCGGCGAAGCTGACGGGCATCCGGGGAGACATCGACCCCGCCGGGGCCCTGGCCCTGGTCTTCGGGGCCCTGTTCTGGGCCCTGGGGTCCATCAGGAGCAGAAACAGCGCCGTCGGAGGCTCGTCGCTGATGAACGCCGCCCTGCACATGGGCTGGGGAGGGGTGGGCCTGGCCATTACGGGCATCCTCATCGGGGAGCCCGCCGGCTTCGACCCCCGACGGGTAACCGGGGCGGCTTTGGCGGGTTTCGTCTACCTGACGGTCTTCGGGTCCCTGGTGGGCTTCACCCTTTACTCCTGGCTGCTGGAGTCGGCGCCCACGACCCTGGTTTCCACCTACGCCTACGTGAACCCCGTGGTGGCCATCATCCTGGGAGTCCTCTTCCTGGACGAAAACCTTTCCCCCCGGGTCCTCGTCTCCGCCGGGCTCATCCTGCTGTCGGTTCTCGTCGTCACCATGAGCGGGCGGGGACGGGCGAAGCGGCAGGTCACACCCTGAACCGTCCCACCTCCGCCATGATCCTGCCTATCCCGGAATGGCTGTCTTCGACCAGTTTCCGGACGCCCCCCAGGGCCTTCTCCATCTCCGCCGCTTCCGCCACGATGCCGGAGGCTTCCTTCTCGTTGTGACCCGCCAGTTCCACCAGCAGGCGGAAGCTTTCCGTGATCCGTCCGGAATCGCGCTTCATGTCCCAGGCCCCGTTCTTGACCACTTCGCTGGCGGACTTCATGAGTTCCAGGGCCTCCAGAACCTGGCGCGACCCCGCAACCTGTTCGTGGGTGGCGCTCCGGATCTCCGTTTCGTGGTTGTTCACCGCCCCGACCAGTTCCAGCACCTCGGCAAACCCGGAGTCGGAGGCCTTCACCGCCGATACCACCGAGTCGACCTCGTTTTTCATTTCCTTCAGCCTGCTGCCGACCTCCTTGGACTGGACCGCCGAGAGTTCCGCAAGTTTCCGGATCTCGTCGGCCACCACCGAAAACCCTCTGCCCGCCTCCCCGGCGTGGGCGGCCTCGATGGCGGCGTTCATCGACAGGAGATTCGTTTTGGCGGACACATCGGAGATGATGGAATTCGCTTCCAGAAGAAGCCGGGACATTTCGCTGATCCGCCCGATGAGACCGACGGCTTCGGAAATCTTTCTCTTTCCCTTCCCCGCCGTCGCAAGGAGCAGGTTCGAGGCCTTCCCCAGGGATTCCATGCTCCGTGAAATGGAGGAGAGATTCGAGACCATTTCCTCCACCGCCGCGCTGGACTGGACGACGCCGGAGGCCTGATCCTCCGCGGCCTGAAAAAGGGCGGCGATTCTGTTCTCGATGTTCGACAGGGAGGAGTGGACCTCCTCCACCGAGCCGGACTGCCGGGACAGATGGCTGCTGATGGCCGCCGCGGCTTTCGAGACGGCGGCCATTTTCCGGCCTACCTCGAGGGTTTCCTCCATGAGACTATCGGTGGATTTCTCCTGGCTCCCCAGGGAGGCGATGATCTCCACCAGCATTTTTTTCAGACTTTCCGCGTACCTGTTGAAAGCCGCCGCCACCCTGCCCCCGTCGTCGAAGTTCAGCACCTCCACCCTGTCCGACAGATCCACCCCGGCCCTGTCCGTCAGCTCCAGGATCCGGGATTCGACGAGCCTCAACTGGACGGAGTCTTCCCGCCGGGCCATGACGACCAGCCACAGGGCTATGAGCGAAAAAACCGCCCCCAGCAGAACCAGGGAAAGCTCCGGTTGGGACGGCCCTGCCATGGCGGATGAGCGCAGTCGAAAAAACCGGGCCACGTAGGCCGCATGGATGGTGAAGGCCGCCAGGGTCCCCAGGATGATGATGGAATATTTGCCCTCCACGAAGCGGTCCCGTTCCCCGGGAAGGATGTGGTGGATTTTCAGGAGCCGTTTCGGCTCACTCAGGATGCCGTCGATGAAGAGGGACATCGCGGCGGCGCTGAGGATACTGAAACTGGTTTTCAGCGCCACCGTCCACCCGACGGTGACCAGGGCCGCGGCGGACCTCAGGGACTCGCCGCTGACGAGATAGAAACTGACGGTCCCGATGAACCACAGAACCACATTCATGACGATGAGGAGCGAGGGGATCCTGACGCAGTCCCGTCGCGCCTGCGCCTGCAGCTTCCCCTTGTCCCCGCCTCTCCAGTCCCCGTCTTTTTCCTTTTCCACCCGGTCCAGGAACCCCGTCATGGATCGCAGATTGAACCGGATGGCCAGATAGATGATGACGGAAAACACCAGGCACACCGCGTAGGCGATGGGTTTGGTGCTGTACAGAAACCGGCCCGGAAGGTCCATGGACAGTTCGGGGTTGAAGGCGTGCAGAAAAAACTGCCCGGGAATCATGAACCCCAGAGGGACGAGGAAGGAAATCAGGAGGATTTTTTTCAGCGCCGACTTTTTGATTGAACTTCTCATCACATTCTCCGCTCATGAAATCATGGCGGCGGCAAGCGGCTTGCCGCCGCGTCAACCTCAATTCTACACCATGAACGGCGCATCGACCAAGGAAAACCGGGCCTCCCGGCCGTGACGGCGGGATGGCCCGATCCGGGAGGCGGCCCTGCCGAAGCCGAAGTCCCGGCTCGGATCACGACGAAAGCCTCCTCAGCGACGAAAGGTTTTTGTCTGGAAGATATGTATCCGGAGAAAAGGGCTTCTCAGCCCTTCACCGCCCCGGCGAAGCTCCCGGACTTCTGGAAGATCTGCATCCCCAGGTAATAGAGGACAGCAGGCAGAATGACCAGGGTCGTCCCCGCCAGGATGATGGGCCAGGGGGTGGCGAGCCCGTCGCTCACCGGCAGCATGGAGACCGAGACCATCAGGGTGTATTTGCTGTTCTTGTTCAGGAACAAAAGGGGCCAGAAGAAGTCGTTCCAGCGGACGATGGCGGTGATGGACGCCCAGGAGGCCAGGGCGGGTTTGATGTTGGGCAGCACGATGCGCCGGAAAATCCCGAAATCTCCTGCGCCGTCGATCCGGGCGGCCTCAATGAGTTCGTCCGGCACATCCAGGATGTACTGCCGGAGGTAGAAGATCCCCACCGCCGTGGCGATCCGGGGGATGATCAGGGACCAGAGGCTGTTGATGAGGTTGAGCCGGCGCATGATGATGAACAGGGGGATGGCCCCCGCCTCGGCGCTGATCATCATGGTGGCGATGACGAAATAGAAAAGTCCATTGCGTCCCGGGAACCGGTACTTGGCGAAGGCGAAGCCCGCCAGAGAGCAGAAGAACAGGGTGGTCCCGGTGCCCACGATGGTGGTGAAGAGGCTGTTGAAGAGGTTGCTCCACAGCGGGATCAGCGTGAAGAGACGCCGGAAATTCTCCAGGGTGGGCTGGGAGATGGTGAGGGCGTGGAACCCGGTGACCCTTTCCCCCACGGTCTTCAGGGCGATGAGGCTCATCCACAGCACGGGGAAAATGCAGACCAGCGCCACCAGGAGCATGAAACCGTGCAGAAGGGCGCTGTGCAGAGAGGACCTGCGAGCCATCATGCCATTCCCCCTCAGACCTCGCCCTGACGCCGGCGGATGACGAACTGCGCCACCGAGATGGACAGCAGGATGACGATGAGGATGACGCTCAAGGCCGATGCGTATCCCAGTTTGAAGGTCTGGAACGCGTACTGGTACATCAGCTGGAAAAGGGAGGTGTTGGAACTTCCTGGTCCGGCGAGGATGTAGGGTTCGTTGAACATCTTCCAGGTATCCACGGTGATGGTGAGCATGCAGAAAAACATTATGTGGCGGAGCAGCGGCAGGGTGATGGAGAAAAACTGCCGCCAGGTCCCCGCCCCGTCGACGGTGGCGGCCTCATAGTACTCCCGGGAGATGTTCAGCAGCCCAGACAGCAGGATGATGGTGAACCAGGGTATGATCCGCCATGTAAAAAGGATGACCACGGGAATCTTGGCGAAGGCGCTTTTCGTCAGCCAGGGGACCCGTGGCCCTCCCAGGGCAGCCAGAATCTCGTTGATGAGGCCCGCATTCTCGTCGAAGAGCATGCCGAAGATAAGCCCCATGGCCACGGAGGCGCAGACATAGGGCAGAAAGGTGGTGGTTTTAAAGAATCGTTTGAACCGCAGCCGGGGACTGTTCAGGCTCAGGGCGATGAGAAGGGCCAGAAGGAGGATGATCGCCACCCCGGAGATCCAGTACACCACAGTGTTGCGCAGGGCGTCGCTCACCATGTAATCCTGGGCCATGAGCCGGTAGTTGTCCCAGCCGACCCAGACCGGTTTGCCCAGCCCGTTCCACTCGGTGAAGCTGATGTACAGGGTCCAGACCACGGGTATCAGCTGAAAGACCAGGAACAGGACGAAGAAGGGACTGATGAAGAGATAGGGGATCCGGTATTTTTTCCAGGCGCCCGTCATGACGCGACCCCTCTGCGCCGGACCCGGCGGGAGCCCCCACCGGGTCCGGGTGTTATGATTTACGGAAGCTTTGCCTTTTTGACCTTCAGCTTCAGTTCCCGGTCCATGGCCGCGATGGCCTGGGTCATGGACTGCTCCCCGGCGATGTACTTCTCCAGCTCCGCGCTGATGATGATATCCGCCTCGGCGTCGGAGGCGGTGACCATCATATTTTTGGAAGGATTCGCCAACCCGTCGCCTTCGGCCTTCCGGAAGGACTGACCATCGAAGAAGGGGGAGGGCTCCTGCCAGAAGGGGTGGGCCAGCATGGCCTTGGACACGGGGTTGCTGTAGGGCCCTTTGAGTTTCTCCATCTCCGCCACCCAGGCGTTCCGGAGATCGATGTTGGTCTGGAAATCGTACCAGAGCATCTTGAACAGCTCGGTGTACTCGTTGGTCTTGGTGTCCACCAGACAGAAGAAGGTGGATACCGGGGCGCCCCCTTTGCCGACCTCCTTGAAGACCGGGGCGTTCATGACCCGCCATTCCCCCGCGGTCCGGGTGAGGTTCTTTCGCATGAACTCAGCCCAATGAGCTCCGATATAGAAAGTGGCGATCTTTCCGCTGTCGGTGGCCTCGTAGATGGGCTGCTGCATCATCCGGGTCTTGTAGAGGAGTCCTTCGGTGTTCAGCTTGTCGAAGAAGTTCAGGGCCAGCTTGGTTCCGGGATCGCTGCCGATGACGATGTTCCCCTGGTCGTCCCAGATACGGGCCCCGGCCTGAGGCATCAGACCCCGCCTTCCCCAGTAGCGCCAGGTCCAGTTGCCGGGGTCGACGTAGGACAGGAAAACCTCGCCGCCGCTTTTCTCCTTCAGCTGCCGCCCCGCCTGATAGTAGCCGTCGAAGGTGGACATGCCGGCGGGGTCGATGCCATACTTTTTTAGGATAGGGACATTGTAATACAGGAGCTGGGGCCGCACCGCGTCGGGCAGCCCGAAGATGCGCCCCTTGACGGTGGAGTCGGCGACGGCGCCGTCCACGAACTGGTCCGCGATCTTGTTGTAATAGTCAGTGACATCCTGCAGCAGGCCGGCGGTGGAAAGCTCCACGACCCCCACCGTATCCAGCATGATGACCTCGGGCAGGGACTTGTAGTCCCCGGAGAGGGCGTACATGGCCAGCTTCTGCTGCCCCTCCGCCATGGTCTTGAGGGACACCACTTCGATGTTCACCTTGGGGGCGATGTCCCGGTGGCGATCCAGAAAAGCCTGATAGTACATCTTCCGGAACTGGGGCTGGCCGGTGGCCCAGATGAGGATATCTCCCTCGGGATAGACCTTGGAACCTCCCGGACCCTTACCAGCCTCCTTGGATCCCCCCGCGGAAAGCGGGACCAGCAGGGCCGCCGTCAACAGCAGTGCAACAAGTGTTTTCTTCATATCTGACTCCCGAGCGCTCAACTCGGCCTCCTGTTTCCCGGGCATGCCTGCGGGCCCCCGGGGCTTTGTCTTTTCCATCCGGCCCGTCCCGCTCCCGGCGGTTCCGGACCGGAGTCCATCAAATCCGGCGGGCGTACTCCAGTACGGCCCGTATCCTCCACAATTCCACATCGTCGGGGAGGGTGCAATCGGCTCCGAGGATGAAGCGTCTTTTCCCCGCCTCGGCGACAATGGCGTCGATTTCCCTTTCGATCTCCTCCCGGGTCCCCTCCACCAGGACGCCGGAGCGGTCGTCGAAGCCCCCCAGCAGCGTGGCATCGCCGAAGATTTTCCGCCCGTCCGCCAGTTTGTACCGACAATCGTGGACGGCCCAGTTCACCACATCCGCCTTGATTCGTCCATAAAGAGGGAGCATCACCTTGGCCTTGCAGATATGCAGGAAGCTCATCAGCCCCAAACCGTTCACCGCGTCGATCACCCTTTTGTCGTAGGGCGCCACATGGGAACTGAACAGCTCCGGGCTGAAGCGGTACTCCTCCCCCCCCTGGGCGGCGTAGTAGATTCCGTCTACCCCCTCCTGGGCCAGATGCTCACAGAGTTCGATCAGCGTATCGGTCACCACCTCCAGGGCCGGGGCCACCGCCTCCGGGTCCTGCCGCAGATGCCGGGATACCAGGTTGTCGGGGTTGGAGAAGGAGCCCGGCTTTTCGGTGGCATGGTAGGCCGAAACCAGGACCCCGTGGACGGTGGCCAGTATGGGCACATCCCGGGGCAGTCTCTTCCTGACTGCCCGGACCTCCTCCAGATGGGCGCCGTAGGGGGTCCGGGAAAAGGGCAGCTTCTTCACCGTGGCCCAGTTGGCGATGTCCACCACCGGCCGGTCGAAACGGAACATGTGCTCGTTCATGACCTTCAGCATGTCCGCGTCCACGGCCTGGAAAAAATCCAGATGGGCCCGCACCGAAGCCTCGCCGTGGTGGCTCGCAGTGGGGAAATGGTGCCAGAAGCCACCGAGAAGGCGGCCTGTGTCCTCCCCCGCCAGGGTCGCCTTCAGCAATTCTTTTTTATCCATCCCCGGGGCTCCTTGTCTCGCGATTGTGAATCACAGACTAATCGCAAAAAGGTGGGGCGTCAAGGCCGATCCCCCTGAGTTGTCAGGGGACCCGGCGCCGGCGCGGGTGGGGGCGACAGGGGGACATCCGGGGCCCGGACCCGTCACTCCCTGTTGTAGATGACCGGCATCGTGAACTTCCACGTCCGCCACAGGTCGGCGTTTTCCAGCAGATCGACAATGAAGCGCGCGACATTGATTCTGCTCGTTTTTCCGGCATTGAAAATGGGGCTCCTGATTCTGGATTCATGGATGTCGCACCCGCTTTCCCTTTCCTCGTTGAAAAGGGAATCGGGACGGACGGCGATCCACTCGACCGTTTCGGATACGCCGATTCCATAAACCAGATGATCCGCCGCCCGCATGTTGTCCCGGTGCGGGGGGAGAAGGCGTTCCAGCACGGAAAAAATCAGCGTCTCCCCGAATCCGTTTTTCTCCCCCCGGCTCCTGTCTGTATACGCGGTGGTGCTCATCAGGATCAGCTTCACGGGTTTGCCCAGGGCCGAAACGGCGTCGGTGACATTTTTCACCGCGTTGGCGACGAGGCTCCGGGGAGGCCCGAACAGACCTTTCAGACTGATATTGTGGCCGAGACAGCATACCACCGAATCACAGCCCAGAACGAGTTTTTCGAACCCATCCCGGTCAAAGTCGTCGATGTTGCCTGTGACGCTCTCGACGCGGGAATCGCCGATGATCCCCGCCGGCATGACGGCTGATTCCCGCACCACGATCCTGACAGTGAAATTCTTTTTCAGTAATTCCGCAACCACCAGTTTCCCCGTGGCGCCGCTTGCCCCCAGGACCAGAGTCTTCATTTCCCCTCCTCATTCACGGATGGATATCCCGCCCCTTCCCTGCGAACCGCCGTCCCCGCGGGGAGGGCGGTTCACCTTCGCCGGGAGACCCGCAGAAGAACGAACGAAGACGAAAGCGCCGGCGTCCTGCAATGCGCCGCCCAACCGCCGCTCCCGGGGAGGCCCGAACGGACTCACGCCGCGGTGGCGGACCGCGGTCCCGCGCAGTCCGTCAGGCTCTTTCTTGCGTTTTTTCCCGCCCTATGGTACCATTATGCTCTCCCATACTGGAAAAAGATACATTATTTCTCGAGAGGTGGGCTATGCTGACATCCATACGGGCCAGGACCATGATGGCCACCGCAGTCCTCCTTTTCTCCCTTTTCGCGGGACTGGCGGTGATCTTTTTCGGCACCCGGGGGATCCTTCTGGACGCCCGGTCCCTCTACGAACGGGACTTCCTCGCCATGAGCAGCCTCGTCGAGGCCGACCGGGACGCCTACCAGGCCAGATCCGCCCTCCTTCAGATCCTGCTTGACCGGGGCGGCAGGGACAGGGACAGACTCCGCGGCGACATCGCGGAAAACTGGAAACAGGTGGAGGAGCGGTTCACCGTCTACATGAATCTCACCAAGACGGACCGGAGCCGGGACATGGTCAGAAGGTTTTTCTACACCCACGGCGAATGGGGCCGGGAGATGGACGGCATCCTCGCCCTGGCCGATTCCGGCGATTTTGACGGCGGAAGGAAGAAATTCCTCGCCTGGGAGCACATCTCTTCCTTCGACGACATGCGGGGAGTCATGGCCGAACTGATCGGCAGCTCCCTCAGGAACGCCGGGGAAAGCTACGCCTCCATGCGGTCCCGGGCAGCCACGGTCATGACGGCGCTCTGGATCGCCGCGGCGGGCATCGCCCTGTCCATGTTCATCCTGACCTTCGCCATTTTCCGGATCATACTGAGACCCCTGGCTCGCACCTCGGAACTCATGCAGATCATCGCCTCCGGGGAGGCCGACCTCACCCGTCGCCTGGAAATAAAACGAAACGACGAAATCGGCCGCCTTTCCTTCCACTTCAACTCGTTTCTCGACGGACTCGCCGGCATCGTCGCCGGGATCCTCGGCATCTCCCGGGAAACCCGGGGGCTCCGGAACGACGTGGCCGCCGGCGCCGGAGAAGCCACCGCGGCGGTGACCCAGATCTCCGCCAGCATCGAAGACATGCGGTCCCGGGCTGACGCCCTGGAATCCGGCGTCCACACCACCGCGGAGTCCGTCGGGGCCATCGGCCGCAGCGTCGTTGAGCTGAAGGACCGCATCGGGTCCCAGGCGGCGATGGTGGAAGAGTCCTCCGCCGCGGTCATCGAGATGACCGCGTCCATCGATAACGCCGCCGACGTGGCCGCCAGACGCCTGGCCTCCTTTTCCGACCTGGACGCGGTGTTCGCCGAGGGAACCGGAGCGGTGGAGAACAACGGCGAGGCCATCGCCCGGATAGCAGGCAGTCTCGGCTCCATCCGGGACATCACCGAGATCATCTCCTCCGTCGCCGACCAGACCAACCTCCTGGCCATGAACGCCGCCATCGAGGCGGCCCACGCGGGCGCGGCGGGAAAGGGCTTCGCCGTCGTGGCGGGGGAAATCCGCAAGCTCGCCGAATCCACCGCAGCCCAGTCCCGGGAGATCGGCGTTCTCCTGAAAAGGATCGTCGCCGACATCGACTCCGCCGACGAGGCGGGCAAACGGACAAGCCGCTCATTCCAGGGGCTGACGGGTCACATGAAGGAACTGAAATCCGCCCTGGAGGAGATCTCCGCGGGGATGGACGAGCTGCGCGGGGGAGGCTCCCAGATCAACGAGGCGATGACCGAGATCCAGTCCATAACCGGGAGCGTTTCGGAGCATGCCGCGGGTATCGGCGCGTCCCAGGACAGCATCGCAGCGGCCACCGAGAGCATCCGACAGATCACGGCCCACATCGCCGGAGGCATGCGAAAAATCTCCGCGGGGGCATCGCAGATAAGCGGAACCATGAGCGAACTCGCCGAATCCGCCGCCCGCCTCACCTCTCTGGTGGACGAACTGGACGGTCAGGTGGGAAGGTTCATTCTGGGGGACGAAGCCCGGCCGACCGATCCTCCCGCCGGAAACAGGGGCTGAGACCGCCCCCGGGCGCCGTTTCGCCGGCGGGCGCGGCGCCCGGCCCTTCAGGCCCGGGGGCCATCCACGCACCGGGGCGTCCGGAGAATTTCATTTGCCTCCGGGAAATTCCGTGGTATAGTATGGGGTGCGACAATCAAAAACAGGAGGCTGTGATGGAACTGAAGGAGCTTTTTGAAATGGCGATCCAGTCCGAGATCGAGGGTCGCGAACTGTATCTGGCGGCCAGCAAGACCACCAAGGACAAGAAGGCCAAAAAAATCTTTCTCAGCCTGTCCAAGGAGGAGGACTCCCATATCCAGGCCCTGCAGGATATCGCCAAAAGCACGCTGAAGGGCGGCGCGGTGACCATTCCCAAACTCGCCCCGGTGACAACCTTCGACGACGCCAAGAGCCCCATCTTCACCCAGGAGTTCAAGGACGCCATCAAGGACAAGCACTACGAGGTGTCCACCCTGCGGATCGGTCTGAAACTCGAAGCGGAAGCGGCCAAGTTTTACCGGGGCTTCGCCAAGAAGGTGACGCAGCCGGAGGTGAAGAAATTCCTCCTGTTTCTGGCGAAGTGGGAATCGGACCACTACGACAAGCTGAAGCAGCAGCTGGGCTTTCTGGAAAACGCCTACATGACCCAGAACAGCATGTTCCGGTTCTGAGAGATCCCCCTCTGCCGCCCGGGGGAGGCCCCGGGCCGGCGGCTCCCCCCCTCCCCCTTTTTTTGGTATATTCTCCCCATGACTGAATGGAACAAGGACCGCGTCGCCCGGCTTCTGTCCCGGTGCGGCGCCATCGCCATGGAGCATTTCGACTCCCCGGTGCGGGAGTACAAAAAGGACGCCACGGTGGTCACCCAGGCGGACAGGGCCATCGAAGCCTTCCTGTCGGAAGAGCTGGACAGGCCGGAAGAGGGTTCCTTCGTATTGGGAGAGGAGACCCTGGAAGGGCGCAGCGAAGAGTACATCTCCTCGGCCCTGAAGAAGACCGCCTGGATCGTGGACCCCATCGACGGGACTGTCTCCTACGCCTACCACTTCCCCATGTGGGGGGTCTCCATCGGCCTGGCCCGGGGCGGGGTCATCAGCGAAGGCGCCCTGTACCTCCCCGTGGCGGGGGAGATGCTGGTGGGCTGCCAGGAGGGGATTTTTTTCGGGCGGGTCGCCCCGGGGACCGAAGACCCGGGCCCCCGTCTCGCGCCCTTCACCCCGCCCTTCCACCGCCCCGACAGCCGGCGGATCATCGCCCTGGCCCAGGGCCACGCCAAACGGAGCCTCTTTTCCGGCGGCAACGCCCTGCACGCCACCGGTTCGGCGGTCTTCTCCCTGGCCCACCTGGCGCTGGGCAACTACCTGGCCTACCGGGCGAGCCTCAAACTCTGGGACCTGGCGGGGGCGGTGGGACTCCTGGCCAGGGCGGGCTTTCTGATGCGGTTCGACGACGGCCGCCCCTTCGGGACCTCCATCGACGAGACCCTGTACCGCCTCGACCCCGGGGAGGGTCCGATGCGGTGGAAGGCCCGGGGCCGGGTCATCTTCGCCCCGTCGGAAGAGGCGGCGGCCTACGTGCTGTCCCTCTTCAATAGCCCAGCGTAGGGCGGAGCCACTTCTCCGACTCCCCGGGGGTCTCTCCCTTCCGCCGGGCGTAGTCCTCCACCTGGTCCCGGTCGAGCTTGTCCACGCCGAAATACTTCGCCTGGGGGTGGGAGAAGATGTAGCCCGACACGGAGGCTTCCGGCCTCATCATGCAGCTTTCGGTGAGGCTGATGCCCGCCCGGGCCTCCGGCTCCAGGAGCCGCCAGATGAGGAGCTTGTCCCGATGGTCCGGGCAGGGGGGGTAGCCCGGGGCGGGCCGGATTCCCCGGTAACGGACCCGGAAGAGGTCCTCCACCGGGAGGTCCTCCTCCGGGGCGTAGCCCCAGAAGTCCCGGCGGGCCAGCAGATGGATGTACTCCGCGAAGGCCTCCGCCAGGCGCTCCGCCAGGATCTTCACCATGATGGCGTCGTAGTCGTTTCCGGCGGCTTCGAAGGCCGCAACGCTGCGGTCCAGGCCGGTCCCGGCGGTGACGGCGAAGAACCCGATCCAGTCCCGCAGGCCCGAGGACTCCGGAGCGACGTAGTCCGCCAGGGACAGGTAGTAGGGCACCTGGGTCTTGCGGCGCTGCTGGCGCAGAAAGGGGATGCGCTCCAGAGACTCCCGGCCGCCTTCGTCCCTGAACACCACCACGCAGTCGTCGGCGGTGGACGCGGCGGGGAAGATGCCCAGAACGCCGTCGGCCCGGGTGAGTTTCTCCTTCTCCATCCTGACCAGCATGGCCCGGGCGTCGGCCAGAAGCCTCCGGGCCTCCTCCCCCCTGACCGGGTCATCCAGCAGCGCCGGGTACCGGCCCTCCATCTCCCAGGCCAGGAAGAAAAAGCTCCAGTCGATGTAGGGGGCCAGGGTCGCCAGGGGAAGATCGCTGAGGACATGGACCCCCGGCTTCCTCGGCCGGGGCGGCGGGTCGCCGGCCCAGCCGGGATCAAAGCGCCGGGCCCGGGCCTCCTCCAGGGGGATGAAATCCGGCGGAGCCTTTTCGGCCCGGCGGCGCAGGGCCTCCTGGTAACGGGTCCGGGTCTCCCGGATGAAATCGTCCCGGGTCCGGGGGTCCAGGAGCCGGGCCGTCACGCTCACCGCCAGAGAGGCGTCCTTCACGTGCATCACCGGCCCCGAGTAGGCCGGGACTATCCGCAGGGCGGTGTGGACCTCCGAGGTGGTGGCCCCGCCCACCAGAAGGGGCGTGGTGAAGCCCTCCCGCTCCATCTCCGCTGCCACCCCCACCATCTCGTCCAGGGAGGGGGTGATGAGCCCCGAGAGCCCCACGATGTCCGCCCCTCTCTGCCGGGCGGCGCGGAGGATCTCCCGGGCCGGGGTCATGACCCCCAGGTCCACCACCTCCCAGCCGTTGCACTCCAGAACCACCTTGACGATGTTCTTGCCGATGTCGTGCACATCCCCCTTCACCGTGGCGATGACGAAGATTCTCTTTCCCCCGGGCCTCTCGCCCCCGCCGGCCCGCGCCCTCTCCTCCCGGATGAAGGGCTCCAGATACTGGACCGCCCGCTTCATGACCCCTGCGCTCTTCACCACCTGGGGCAGAAACATCTTCCCCGCCCCGAAGAGGGAGCCCACCACGTTCATCCCCTCCATCAGCGGCCCTTCCACCACCGGATAGGCCCCGCCCAGTTCCCGGCGGGCCTCCTCCGCATCCTCCTCGATGAAGCCGGTGAGGCCCTTCACCAGGGCGTGGGAAAGCCGCTCCCGCACCGGGAGGCTCCGCCAGTCGGGGGCTGCCCCGGCGGACGGGACCGGCCCGCCGCCGCCCCCCGCCTCTTCCGCCGCCAGTTCCAGAAGCCGCTCCCCGGCGTCGGGCCTCCGGTTCAGAATCACGTCCTCCACCGCCTCCAGCAGGGGGGCCGGTATCTCGTCGTAGACATCCAGCGCCCCGGCGTCCACGATGCCCATGTCCAGTCCCGCCCGGATTCCGTGGTACAGGAAGGCGGAGTGCATGGCCCTCCTCACCCGGTCGTTTCCCCGGAAGGCGAAGGAGAGGTTGCTGATCCCCCCGCTGGTCCTGGCGTGGGGCAGGGTGGATTTGATGACCCGCACCGCCTCGAGGAAATCCAACCCGTAGTTCCGATGCTCCTCCAGCCCGGTGCCCACGGCGAAGACGTTGGCGTCCAGGATGATGTCCTCCGGGGGGAAACCCGCCTTTTCCGTCAGAAGGCCGTAGGCCCGGCGGCAGACCGCGACCCGCCGTTCCAGGCTGTCCGCCTGCCCCGCCTCGTCGAAGGCCATGACCACCACGGCGGCCCCGAAGCGGCGCACCTCCGCCGCCCGGCGGAGGAACTCCTCCTCGCCGTCCTTCAGACTGATGGAGTTGACGATGCCCTTGCCCTGCAGGCAGGCCAGGCCCGCCAGAATCACCTCCCAGCGGGAGGAATCGATCATCACCGGCACCCGGGCGATGTCCGGATCCGCCCCCAGGAGGTTCAGGAAAACCCGCATCTCCCGGGGAGAGTCCAGGAGGGCCTCGTCCATGTTGACGTCGATGGCCTGGGCCCCGTTTTCCACCTGCTCCCGGGCCACCGCCAGGGCCTCCTCGTGACGGCCCTGGGTGATGAGCCGGCGGAACCGGGCGGACCCCGTCACATTGGTCCTTTCCCCGATGTTGACGAAGAGACTGTCGGGCCGGATCACCAGGGGCTCCAGCCCGGCGAGGCAGGTGAAGCGCCGGGGCCGGGGGACGGTCCTGGGCGGGACTCCCCGGACGGCCTCGGCGATGGCCCGGATGTGCTCCGGGGTGGTTCCACAGCAGCCTCCCACGATGTTGACCAGCCCCTCCCGAGCGAAGTCCCCCAGAACCCGGGCCATGAGTTCGGGCCCGTGATTGTATCGGCCCAGCTCATCCGGGAGCCCCGCGTTGGGGTGGACGCTCACCGCGGTTTCGGCGGCGGCGGCCACCTCCTCCAGATGGGGCCTCAGGAGGTCCGCCCCCAGGGCGCAGTTCAGCCCCACCGAAAAGGCCCCGGCGTGGGCCACCGAGTACACGAAGGCCGCCGGTGTCTGGCCGGAGAGGGTGCGCCCCGAGGCGTCGGTTATGGTCCCGGAGATCATCACCGGCGCCGATGCCCCCCGGGAGGCGAAGAGGCCCTTCAGCGCGTAGATCGCCGCCTTGGCGTTCAGGGTGTCGAAGACCGTTTCGATGAGGATGATGTCAGCCCCTCCGTCCAGGAGACCCCGGGCGGATTCCCCGTAGGCCTCCGCCAGGGAGTGGAAATCCAGATCCGGCGTCAGGCTCAGGCTCCTGCTGGTGGGGCCCAGGACCCCGGCCACG
>JAKQWJ010000332.1 GCA_029562045.1 Spirochaetota bacterium
CCCCTCCAAACCTCCAGGGAGTTCCCGGGATGGATCACGGGGCCGTCTGTCCGGCCGCCCTGGCGGCTTCCACCATGGCCGAAAGAGCCGCGGGCTCGGCCCACGAGGGGATGCTGCAGCCGCCGGCGAGGATGAAGCGGCTCTTCCCGCCCCGTCGCAGCCCCTCCCGGGCGTTCTCCTTTGCGAAGGCGCGGGTCCGGTTGATCACCTGGTTGTGATCGATCCCCCCCATGACCACACCGGGGAACCGGGACTTCATCTCCTCCAGTGACGGGTTTCCGGGGATGCGATCCTCCCAGCTCAGAACCGGAACGGGGAAATCCACGACATCGGAGGCGTAGATTTTCTTCCCGTGGATGTGGGCCACATTCATGGGGGCCCGGCTCCTGACGGCCATGAGGATCTTCATCACCGAGGGTTTGATGTAATCCAGAAAGGTCCGACGATCCACCTGGTCCTTGCCCGCCGACACGGAGAGGAAGATGCCGTTCGCACCGCTCTGCAGCGAGGCCATGCAGTAACTTATCAGGTTGTCCGTCACGATGTTCAGCGCCCGCTGGATCTGCCGGGGGGTCTTCTTCGCCAGAACCGGGAGACTTTCCCCGCAGATGCTTCGGGCCAGGGTCTGCCAGGGGTCGAAGACCGTATCGACAAAATAGGCCTTCTTTTTCAGCTCCTTGGCGATTATCTTGACCGCCCGGAGCTGCTCCTTCCAGTCGGTCCGGAACGGGTCCAGCCGGGTCAAGGCGCCCAGCTCCTTTTCCGTCCTGATCTCTTCCAGGCCCGGGGGCATGGGGTAGTATTGATCGTTCATCAGTTTCAGAAAATCGAAGTCGTAGCGGTGGAAGTAGTCCAGGGCGATCTTCGCGTAGTCCGCACCGCTCATATGCTGGACCCCGAAATGGCACCAGAGGCTCACCGGCGGCCTGTCGGGTTCCCGGCCCTGGAGAACCGCATCGAGTCGTTCAATCTTCGTCATCAGAATCCTCCTGCAGCAAGGTTATGCACTTTTTCGCGCCTTTTACAAATATAGCCTGAATCGGGATTTTTTTCCCGTCTTCACCCGGAAAAAGCCTGCACCAGATACAGATATCTCTGTCGGAGACCCAGGTGGCGCTCCAGGTTCTTCACGGTGAACCTCCGGGGACTGGGGATGACCGCCGCCAGGCGCCTGAACTGGTCGATGGAGAGCTTCTCCGCGTCTTTTTTGTAATACACCCGGGCCGCCCGCCCGATTCCGAACACCCCCTTCCCCCATTCGATGTGATTCACATACAGCTCCAGTATCCTGTCCTTCGAAAGAAGGAGTTCCATTTCCACGGAGACCAGCGCCTCCAGGTACTTGCGCAGGTAATTCTTGTCCGGGGCCAGAAAGAGAGTCCGGGCCAGCTGCTGGGTTATGGTGCTCCCGCCATAGGCGAGCCTCCCTGCCTGCCGGTTTCTCCGGTGGGCCGTTTTCATGGCCGCAAAATCGATGCCCCCGTGGGCGTAGAAACCCCGGTCCTCCAGGTGGATGAACATTTTCGGCACGCTGGCGGGCAGCCGGGACAGGGGCACATAGAGCTGGGCCTGGATCCTGTCCCGGGACAGGAGGGCCCGGCGGAGCATCAGGGAATTGACCGGGGGCGACCACCACCGGAGAAGCAGGATGAAGGGCGCCAGAAGCAGGAAAAAGGCGACATGAATGAAGAAGGCCCCGGCGGCGGTGGCGGGAAGGACGCGCCGGAGAAGACGTTTCCGGGGGATGCGGACAGGTCCGGGACTCATCCCGGCAATAGTGCCGAGGGACACCGGGTCTGTCAATCGCTCCCCGCCCCGGGGCTCCGTCCCGGCACGGCCCGGATCTTCCCCGGCACGGCTTCGGCGGGCCCCGGCATGGTTCCGGCTCTGCCCCGACACCGGCTCTGCGCCGGCTTTACCCCGGGGCACGACGCCGACTCAGTCACGGCTTTGCCCCGGGGCACGACTCCGGCTCTGCGCCGGCTTTACCCCGGGGCACGACCCCGACTCAGTCACGGCTTTACCCCGGGGCGCGACCCCGGCTCTGCCCCGACCCCGGTTCTGCCCCGGCTTTACCCCGGGGCACGACCCCGA